>NZ_DDGH01000077.1:23381-24058 GCF_002337565.1 Rhodopirellula sp. UBA1907
TTGATCAAGAAACATCCCGGTGATGGGTTCAAACAACTCGCGCTGCGTGATGATTTGACCTTTGGTCAATTGATGATGGTGTATCAACACCATGAAAGAATGGATGGCGGCGGCTATCCCGTCGGAACGATCGGCGAAGACATTCATCCATGGGGCCGCCTGTGTGCCGTGGTAGATATCTATGAAGCCGTCACAAGCCAACGTCCTTACCGGACACCTATGTCACGCGAAGATGCGTGTAACCTGATTCGTCGCGAAAGCGGCAAGGCCCTCGACCCGGAGATGGTGGAATGCTGGATTTCAATTATCCACAGCACTATGCCGAAGTAGTCAGGGCAACCGAATGGAAGATTGATCTTCCTGAGGCATGGGAGGACTACTTCCATGAGTCCGGCGTGGCACCGGTGAACTACTGCGACCAACGACAAGCACAGCGTCGCATCGTTCGTACTTGTGGATTGCTGTACTTTGAAAAGGCGTTGCCCAGTTTTCCTCGAGCGTTTCATCCCGTCGGGATCTTTACTCGAGACTTCTCAAAGAACGCGTGTGGAATCCTCTCTCCGGTTGAGCTGTTTCCGGAAGAGGACGTTCGTCTGATCTTGCCAACATTCTGGTTGCAGCTTCGAGTCGTTCGTGCCTACCGGCATCAAGCCAACTGCTTTGAGATCGGCTTGAGG
>NZ_DDGH01000077.1:24211-24396 GCF_002337565.1 Rhodopirellula sp. UBA1907
AGGTTGCTGCATCGCAACAGCCCGTGTCGGGATGCTTTTGTTGTGGGCGGTCGATTCGCCGAAGTCGAAAAAGGCTGAGCTGCCTTGATCTGACGCGGGGCTTCGTCTGTAGGGAAATCACCGACACAGGGCCTGCGTCGGTCACGGAATTTTGATCGACCGTGCGTACGATGGACTTCCAAGTC
>NZ_DDGH01000063.1:0-25319 GCF_002337565.1 Rhodopirellula sp. UBA1907
GGGAGAGGTACGCCGTGTGTAAGCCAGCCGAAAAGCGGCATCAAAAAACTGCACGGCCTCAGGGAGGGTGGTGGTGAAATGCCTGACGATACGAACTAAGAAGCCGCACGATTCCTTCAACAACGGCGATCAGTCCTGGAAGGGACGCCAAGGTTGCTGGCCATCTTTGGGCTGTAGGAATTTCGCGTCGACTTCTTTGTACCAGCGATGCAGGCGGTCTCTCATCGCCGCAACTCGTTCGGCGTTTTGCTCGGCGACATCGTTGAGTTCGCCGATGTCGTCTTGCAGGTTGTAAAGGTGCACTTGGCCGTCTTCGTAGCGTTCAACCAGCTTCCAATCCCCTTCGCGAATGGCGCCGCCGGGGAAGCCGCCTTGGTTGCTGTAGTGAGGGTAGTGCCAGTACAGCGATTCGCGATAGAGGGTTGGTTCGCCGCGAAGCAATGGTTTCAATGACACACCGTCAACGATCTTTTCCGCCGGTGGCGATTGGCCACAAAGATCCAAAATGGTCGGATAGAAATCGATGCTGCAAACGGGTTCGCCGCTGGTCGTTCCTGGCTTTGTGATTCCCGGAGCACGAATCATGAACGCCTCGCGGATTCCACCTTCGTAGACCCAACCCTTGCCACCTCGCAGCGGCAAGTTTGATGTTGGCCAGCCTTCGGAGGTGCTCAGGCCACCGTTGTCGGAGGTCAAGATCACGATGGTTTCTTCGGTGAGTCCCAGGTCATCGATTTGCTTGAGCACACGGCCGACGGCCTGGTCCATTGCCTCGACCATCGCCGCGTAGGTGGCATGGTTTTGCAGGTGACGTACCGGTCGTCCTTCCCACTCAGGCTTTCCCCAAAGCTTTTCCTCTTCGCCAAATGCCTCTTTGTTGGTGAGGCCGAGTCGCTCCGCTTTGGCTTTGTATTTTTTGACCAATTCAGGCGGTGCCATCAGTGGCGTGTGAACGCTGTAGAACGACAGGTAGGTGAGGAATGGTTCGTCTTTGTGTTGCTCGATGAACTTCGATGCTTCTTTGGCAAGTCGATCGGGTAGGTGTTCACCGACTGTGTTGTCTTCCAGCCGAGGATTCTCAAACGGAGAGAAGTACCTTTTGCCGCTGTAGGGTCCACCCGCGTTGTGTCCGCCTTGGTTGACATCAAAACCTTGATGCTCGGGCCAGTACTCTTCTGATGGTCCGAGGTGCCATTTGCCAGCGAAGAAGGTGGCGTAGCCGGATGAATTGAGTGATTCGGCAAGCGTGGTTTCTTCCAGTGGCATTCGGTTGTTCAGCGGCGCGGGCCGGAACTTGCCTGGGCGGGTGCCGGTGAAGAAATTGGTCGCGTCGACGCGAGTTGGATACTTGCCGGTCAGGATGCTGTATCGGGTGGGGCTGCAGACCGGGTTGGCGGCGTAGCCGTCCGTGAATCGCATGCCCGATTTCGACAATTGGTCGATGTTGGGTGTCTCGTAAAACGTGTCCGGGTTGTTCGCACCAATGTCCATGTAGCCAAGGTCATCGACTAAGAAGAACACCACGTTTGGCGGAGACTTTTCATCTCCACTAGCTAGCGTGGATGTTGCGACTGCAAGGAGCGGCAGCAGTGCCATGGAAAGGAATGTGCGGTTCAACATGTCACAGAGTTCCGGTTGTGTCTGGCAAGAGGCGGGCGACGTGAATTTTAGTCGCTATGGGAGTGACCGTGCTGGTCATCCAATGAATCCAAGGCGATGTCGACCATGCGGCGAGAGTATCCCGTCAGTTTCGCGTGTCCGGGACACCATCCTTCTAAGAAGCGAACAAAGTCCGCCCAAGCGACCGGGTACAGTTTACGCCAGGAAATTTCCAGTGACGTGAATTCGACTTGCTCGATGCCGCGAGTTGACATTGCGTCGCGCAACGCTTCGAAGTAGGTCGCGAGATAGCGTGACTCATTGCGTTGGCATTCCGATTCACTGACGCAGCTGCTCAGAAAATAAGCGACGTCTTTCATGCCGCAGCCTCGACCAACGTATTGGAAATCCACCATGGCGGGCGGCCGGTGTGGCGTGGTCGCGAAACACATGTTGGCGACCTTGGCATCGCCATGAACTAGCGTTTGAAATTCGCTTTGGTTCAGTCGGTTGTCCAATTCGATCGCCGCATCTTTGAGTTCACTCTTGGGCATTGCGTCGAATTCGTCGGGGCGAGTCGACAAGTGCCAGTAGGTACCGATGGGCCAAAGGTCTTTCCATTGATCGGATTGTTCCGCCGTGTGCAGGAAGCTCGCGTGAAAATTCGCGAGCCATCGAAGGCCTTGGTCGACTCCGGTCGCATCGAGACCGTGGTGTCGGATCGGATATCCCACTTGATCAAGGTCTTCGAGAACCATGATCTGCCCCGACGGCAAGTCTGCTTGCGCGAGGCACGCGGCGACTCGGCAGGATTCATCGCATCGGCTGGCGTGATGAGAATAGAAGGCCGATTCCACTTCGTAGGATCGAAGTTTGCGATTGTGAGATTGGGATGTGTTCCATCCGCGAGGGTGACCGCCGCCCTGCTCTTCCAAAGCGGGCGGCGAGATTTGCTTGACGATGACGCTGGTGAATTCGTTCGCGTCCGTGGTTGACGCCGGATTCAGCCAATTGGATTGCTTCAGTTGGACTCGCAGGATTTGTCCATAACCACTCCAGAGTGTTTGGACGTGGCGGACCTCTTCGATCGAAGTGGATCCGGAGATGTCTTGCAGCCAATCGGCCGATTCGGGCGTCAGTGTCAAAGTTGATCCAGAATGGTGGTCGCTGCCGTGCGACCTCGGTGAGTTCGACTGATGTTCACGAAGTCAATCTTGCCATCTTTGCCGATCACGATGGTGGTTGGGTAGGCGGTTTCGTGAGGAGCATCCCAGCGAAGGCCATATGCGCTGACAAGTTTGTAGTCCGGATCCAACAACATCGTGAACGGGGCGGGCAGTTTGGTGTCCTTGAGGAAGTCTTTCGACTTCGCCTTCAGTTCTGCCGCGGGACCCGGGTAGACCAACAAAACTTCTGTGTTGCGTGCCTGGAAGTAATGGGCATGCCGGATCAAATCGGCGACCTGGCCAGCACACGCGGGGCACTGGCGGCCGGGAAAGCCTCGCAGGATTGCGATGACCACCGGGCCTTCGCCGGTAATTTCGCTGAGGCGAACGGTGTCCGAACGTTTTCCCGCCGCCACCTCCAATTCGAAGTCTTTGGCCATGCGGCCGACCTCGGGTTCGGATCTAACAATTTTGAGTGTCGATTCGGCGGCGGTTGCGGTGCCAATACAGAAAACGTTGCTTGTCGCAGCAACAGCCAGCATTATCGCCAGCCAATTGGGCTTGGAAGTCATTGTGTCGTCTCATTTTGGGGCAGAAAGATCAACGCACTTGTGCACGCATGATTAGCGTGTTCAAAATGAGCATCGGTTCTCCGCAGTGCACCGCTTGAGGGCCAATCGTCAATCCTAAGCGGGGTCGCTAGATTGGTCGCATGAAATCCGCGACACCCGACGATCTTCCCCGAACCGGAGTGAAGCCTGATCTTTCCCGGTCAGCGTCTCAATGCTTTGAATCCTTGTGGAGCCGGGCGATTGAGTTGCGTTCTGTGCCGCTGACGATCGCTGGAGCACGTGTTTTGGACGCCGGTGTGACGTGCAGTGGATCTTTGGAAGCAGGGCTTGGGCTAGCCAGGCTTTGTTTGGGTGATTTGGCGAATGTCCGGTATGTGCCGGCGACTGCCGACGATTTAATTGGCTTGTCCGTGGCGATCCGAACGGACCATCCGGTACTGTCCTGCCTGGGTGGCCAATACGCTGGTTGGCCGGTTTCGGTCGACGACTACTTCGCGATGGCGAGTGGGCCAATGCGGTGCTTGCGTGGTAAAGAAGCCATGCTCGAAGAACTGCAGCTTTCACGTCCGGCAAACGAAGGTGAATTCGCGGTTGGAGTTTTGGAGTCCGACAAGTTGCCCGGCGATGACGTCATGGAAGCGATCGCGGACGAGTGTGGCGTCGACCCCAGTCGTTTGTGCTTGGCGGTTGCTCCGAGCACGAGCATTGCCGGCAGCGCCCAGGTGGTGTCGCGAAGCGTCGAGACCGCCCTACACAAGTTGCACGCGTTGGAGTTCGACGTGACCCGCGTGGTGTCCGCTCATGGCGACGCACCACTGCCTCCTCCCGCGAAGAAAGGCGATACGATCGGTGGGATCGGGCGAACCAACGACGCGATGCTCTACGGTGCTCGGGTATCGCTTTGGGTCGATGCGGAGGACGACGCGATCGAAAGCGTTGCGGCAAAGGTACCGAGTGAATCCTCCGAGGATCACGGGCGACCCTTTGCGGAAATCTTTAAAGAGTACGAATACGATTTCTATCGAGTCGACCCAATGCTGTTCAGTCCCGCAGTTGTGACGATTCACTCGTTGCAATCGGGAAGAACGTGGCGTCATGGTCAGATCAGCCTCGACGTCATGCGAAAATCGTTCGGGCTATGAGTCGCGAAAGTGTGTTGGTGCTGGGCGGGCGAGATGCGTTGGTTGGGGCATCTCGTTCACAACCGCTTGGCCGAGCCGCGACGTTGGGATGGCATTTGTCCGAGCTGCAAGCCGCGGCTTCGCGTCGGTCGGTTCAACTTCACTTCGCCGACTACGAATCGTTGCGAAGTCAAATCGGTTGCGAAGCAGATTTGGAATCGCTGCATTCGACAGTGTGGTGCCAACGGCACGATGGATCGGATTCGAGTGAGCGATCTTTGGATGACTTCGGTGCCATTCTGACTCGGACCATGCCGGCTGGATCATTGGAACAGATCACGTTTCGGTTGGCGGTGTTGCATGATTTCGTCCGGCGGCAGAGCCGGTTGAAAACGACTGCGATCGTCAATCCTCCGGCTGCGTTGGAGCTTGCCATCGACAAGTTCGCAACCTTGGCTCGCGTGAAGTCGCTCGGTATTTCGACACCCGCAACGCATGTCGTGCAATCGCGAGTTGCGGCGATGCAGGCTTTTGAAGAGTTGGGCGGCGACGTTGTGGTCAAACCAATTTTTGGCGGCGAAGGTCGCGGTGTCATGCGGGTTTGCGACACGGAGCTCGCTTGGACCACGTTCTCGACTCTCACGCAAATGAAAGCGGTTTGTTACGTTCAGCAATTCGTGCCGCCCGGCGGGGTCGACTTGCGAATGCTCATGGTCGGCGAGCACGCTCATGCGATTCGTCGTCGCAGCAATTCCGACTTTCGCACCAACGTTCGAGGCGGCGGTCAAAGCGAGCTGGTTCCAATGCAGGCATGCTGGGAACAATCGGCCCGACTTGTTTGTGAGGACTTTGGATTGAAGCTCGCCGCGGTCGATTGGTTGGAAACGGAATCGGGTGAATTGCAATTGATTGAGGTCAACGGAATTCCCGGATGGAAGGGAGCCCAGCGAGTCGTGCAAGAATCGATCGCGGATCAAATTCTCGAAGTTTTGGTGAGTGAAAATGAGTGATGGTCCATGCGGTCGAGAGTCGTCTCAGGTCCTCGCCGAAACCGCGGGCTCATCCGGCAATGTGGCTTCGCGACTGACCGCGATCGCAAAAATATTGCCGGGTGCGATCGCCATCGCGGAACCTTCTGGACCCGCCAAACGGGATGGATCGGATCGTGACTACGCGCTGACAACGTTCAAGACGTTGGACGAACGAAGCACTCAGACCGCTCGCGGGTTGTTGGCCTCGGGAATCGAACCTGGCATGCGTATGGTCAGCTTGGTTCCCTTTGGAGCCCAGTTCATCGAGCTCGTTTTCGCGATGATGAAGGCCGGCGTCGTGGTCGTGCTGATTGATCCCGGGATGGACCGAAAACACCTGATCGGATGTTTGCAGGAAGTGAACCCGGATGGCTTTTTGGGGATCCCAAAAGCACAGGCAATCAGAACGCTTCTGCGAAGCAAATTCCCCAATGCGAAACGCAACATCACGGTGGGGCGGCGTTGGTTCTGGGGTGGCAAAACGCTCAAGCAGATTTTGGAGCTGGGAAATCAAAATCCCTCGCTGTCACTTCCCGATGTTCAGACGCTCGACGATGCGGCGGTGATCTTCACAACTGGCAGTACCGGGCCGCCCAAAGGCGTCGCCTACACGCATCAAACCTTTCATGCCCAGATCGATCGAATTCGCAGTCGTTACGAGATTCGCCAAGGCTCACGCGATTTGGCGTGTTTTCCCTTGTTTGGTTTGTTCGATGCGGTGATGGGAGTGACGACGGTCATTCCTGACATGGATCCCACACGTCCGGCCGATGTGGATCCGCAGAAGTTGATTCAGGCGGCGCGACAATGGGAAGTGGATCAATCGTTCGGTTCACCTGCACTTTGGAAAACGGTCACACGTTGGTGCGAAGCGAACGCGGTCGGACGACCATTCCCAACTTTGAAACGCGTTCTGTCGGCAGGGGCACCCGTTCCAGCGGCGACGCTGCAATCGCTTCGACGATTCGTTCACGAAGACGCCAAAATTGAGACACCGTACGGAGCGACCGAGGCGCTACCAATCGCTTCCATCGAATCGCGAGCTGTCATCTCGGAAACCGGTCCAGCAGCATCGAAAGGCAAAGGTGTTTGTGTCGGTACTCGGTTTGACGGTGTGCAGTGGAAAGTGATCGAAATCAATGATGGTCCAATCGCAAACATCGATGAAACCAAAGAGTTGCCACGGGGCAAGATCGGTGAGTTGATCGTGAGTGGGCCGATGGTGACTCGGCGATATGTCACGCGAGCGGACCAGAACGCTCTGCACAAAGTGCATGATGAGTCAGGCGATACCGCCGAACAGTTTTGGCATCGGATGGGTGATGTTGGCTACCTCGACGATCAAGATCGTTTTTGGTTTTGCGGTCGAAAGGCACATCGGATCGTATCGGCCAAGCGTACGTTCTTCACGATTCCATGCGAGTCGGTTTTCAACGTGGATGAACAAGTCGACAAATGCGCGTTGGTCGGCGTTGGGAAACCGGGTGAGCAGACGCCGGTGTTGGTCGTTCAGCCCATCGACCTGACAATCGGTGGCGATACCAATCGAGCGAAGGAATTGGAGGCGAGGCTTCGCGATCGAGCAGCTCGTAATCCGCTGACGCAGCGGATCGATCGTTTTGTCATTCGTGATCAACCGCTACCGGTCGACATCCGGCACAACAGCAAGATTTTCCGCGAAAAGTTGGCTGCGGAATTGAATGGCGACATCCAGTGAATGGAGGCTGGATGTTTCGAAGGATCGTTAGCTTTCCGTCGGTCGAATCGCACGCAATAGACCAGCAGCTTTGGTCCATGTTTCTTCGAGTTCGCTTTGCGGTTCGCTGCGAGCGGTGACGCCTCCGCCGACGGGAAAGTGCCAGTGGCCGTCTCGCTGGGTGACGGTTCGAATCAAGATGTTGAAATCTGCGTTGCCGGAAACGCTGATGTACCCGATCGATCCGCAGTAAGCTCCGCGTGGTTGCCCTTCGAGTCGGGCGATGGTTTTCATCGCTTCGATTTTGGGAGCACCAGTGATGCTTCCACCGGGGAAACAAGCTGCCAACAGCTCGCTGATTGTGACGTCGTCACGCAAGTTGCCTTCGACGGTCGACACTAGGTGTTGAACACTTTGGTAGCGTTCAATTTCGCAAAGCCCGGAGACGCGAACGCTATCGTCTTTGCAGGCGATGGAAAGATCGTTTCGCATCAGATCCACGATCATGATGTTCTCGGCTCGGTCCTTGGCACTGCCGCCGAGAACCTGAGCCAAACGTTCGTCTTCGATCTCATCTCCGGTGCGCGGCACGGTTCCTTTGATTGGGCGAGTGGCAACGTGGCGATCACGCACCTGCAGAAAACCTTCCGGTGAGGAGCTGAGGATTTGCTCGTTGCCGACATCAAAGAAGGCTGAATAAGGTGCCGGGTTTGATCGGCGCAAACGACCGTAGAGTTCATCGGCGTCGCAAGTCGCGGGATGCGAAAGCGTCTGAGCAAGATTGACTTGGAATGAGTCACCCGCGCGGATTCGGTCGATGATCTCGGCGACCGCCTCGACGTAGCGTTGCGAGTCGAAGTTGCTTCGGACACCAGGCTCTTTGGTCGGATGCCCTGTTGATTCTGAGTTTTGGTTCGGTGGCGGTGTGCTGGCAACAGAATGTTCGGTCGTCGAGTTCAAGCGTTCCAGCACTTCTTCACCACGGCGGCGAGCTCTTTCAGGATCTGCCTTCAGCGAGCCATCCAGGCCGTTGCTGATCAAGGTTGCTTCGCCGGAGGAATGGTCCACCGCGATGGTCCAGTCGTAGATTCCGATCGCCATTCCAAGTTGAGGTCGACCGCCTAAGAAGCTCTCAGGCATTCGGGTCGTTGGTTCCAACCACCAAGCCGCTTCGTACGGAATCAGCCCCGCCAGCCCGCCGCAAAAGGGAGGCAGTTCGGCAGAGTGGCCGAAGTCCGCGATTCGAGAACACCAATTGTGGAGTTTGGGCCACGGATCGGGATCTGTGAGGGAGGCATGGAGCCAGCCGACCGGGTCCGCTGCCAGGAACGAGTATCGCCCTCGGTCGTGCTCGTGGTCGGACGCTGAGTCGAACCAGAGCCGATGTTTCGTTCCCGCGAGCCTTCCGAACAGATCTTCCAGGTCACTGACCCGGCCGAGCGAATGCGTCCACAGAGCGATCTTTTGTTTGTTGATAGCGGAGTGGGCTTTCTTGGCAGTCTGCTGCATCGCGATCAATCGGGATCGAAAATTTGCCCGAGTGATATCGGGTCATTGGTGCAAAAAAAATGCCTCGGCGAGGGTTGGCTCGCCGAGGCACACTGATTGTCATTCGCGAAGCGAACTACGATTCATCGGACTTTGATTGATCGTCGCTACTGGCGGCAGGAACGGTTTCCTCTTCGGAATCGCTGTCTGCCCAGCCGCGGCTTTCGCCTTCGAAGTTCAGACGCGTGATCTTGCCACTGTCGTCTTTGTGAACGTCGATGATGATCGTGTCCTTGCCTTCGAAAGCACCACGCAGCAATTCTTCGCCGAGTGGGTCTTCGATGCGTTGCTCGATCGCACGACGAAGTGGACGAGCCCCGTAATCGAGGTTGCTGCCTTTCTTGATCAAGAACTCCTTCGCTTCGTCGCTCAAGTCGATGGCCAAGCCACGGTCGAGCAAACGTTCGCGAACCTTCGACAGTTCGAAGTCGATCACGCCCTTCAGGTCGGTCGTGGTCAAGTGACGGAAGATGATCGTGTCGTCCAAACGGTTCAAAAACTCAGGACGGAAGACGCGTTCGATTTGGTCCATCACGCGAGACTTCATCGAGTCGTAGCTCGCATCGCCGTCGGGTTTTTGGAAACCGAATGCCGATTCGTTCTTGATCGCTTCCGCACCCGCGTTGGTGGTCATGATCAAGATCGTGTTTCGGAAGTCGACGTTTCGTCCAAACGAATCCGTCAGGCGACCTTCTTCCATGACTTGCAACAACATGTTGAAGACATCGGGGTGAGCCTTTTCGATTTCGTCGAACAGCACGACCGCGTACGGACGCCGACGAATCTTCTCGGTGAGCTGGCCGCCTTCTTCGTAACCCACGAATCCGGGAGGGGCACCGATCAGACGGCTGACGTTGTGTTTCTCCATGTACTCGGACATGTCGATGTGCACCAACGCATCGGCGTCACCGAACATGTATTCAGCGAGAGCCTTGGCGAGCAACGTTTTACCGACACCGGTTGGACCAGCGAAGATAAACGATCCGGTTGGACGCTTGGGATCTTTCAAACCCGAGCGACTTCGGCGCACTGCCTTGGCAACTGCCGTGACAGCCTGGCTTTGGCTGACGACGCGTTTGTGCAGTTCTTCTTCCATCTTCAGCAGACGCAGGGAGTCTTCCGTTGACAGTCGAGTCAATGGAATGCCCGTCATCTTGCTGACGACTTCTGCGATGATTTCTTCGTCGACGACGCCATCGGTTTGCTGACTCTTTTCACGCCACTCTTGGGTGATCTGCTCTTTCTTCTTGCGAAGCTTTTCAGCTTGATCACGCAGGTTGGCGGCTTTTTCGAAGTCTTGGTTGGCAACCGCGTCTTCTTTGTCTTTGTTCAGCGTTTCGACTTGTTCGTCGATCTCTTTCAAGTCTGGTGGACGAGTCATGGTGCGAAGACGCACGCGAGCACCCGCTTCATCGATCACGTCGATGGCCTTGTCAGGCAAGCAACGAGCGGTGATGTAGCGTTCGCTCATTTCGACGGCCGCTACAACGGCGTCGTCGGTGAATTGAACGCGGTGGTGCTCTTCGTAACGTTCACGCAATCCTTTGAGGATCTCGATGGTTTCTGTCTTGCCGGTAGGCTCGACCATGATCTCTTGGAAACGACGAGCCAGCGCGTTGTCTTTTTCGATGTACTTGCGGTACTCGTCGAGGGTCGTCGCACCGATGCACTGGATTTCGCCCCGAGCCAAGGCTGGCTTCAGAACGTTGGCAGCGTCGATCGCGCCTTCCGCACCACCGGCACCGACCAGCGTGTGAAGTTCGTCGATAAAGAGAATCGTGTTCTTGACGCGACGCACTTCGGTCATGACCGCTTTGATACGTTCTTCGAATTGACCGCGGTACTTGGTACCGGCGACCATCATCGCCAAGTCGAGAACGACGATGCGTTTCTCGGCCAAGATTTCAGGCACTTCGCCGCCAACGACACGTTGTGCAAAGCCTTCGATGATGGCGGTTTTACCGACACCAGCTTCGCCCAACAGGACGGGGTTGTTCTTGGTACGACGGCAAAGAATTTGGATAGCGCGTTCGATTTCTCGTTCGCGACCGATGACTGGATCCAGTTCGCCTTTCTTTGCCAGTTCGGTCAGGTCGCGGCCAAAGCTGTCCAGGGCAGGAGTCTTGCTCTTGCCGCTCTTGCTGCTTCCGCTTCCGCCGCTGCTGCCTTCGCCATCGCCACCACGGCCACCGCGTTCGCCAACTTCAGCGCCTTCGAGCCCGTGTCCGAGCAAGTTCAGGACTTCTTCGCGGACGTCTTCCAGCTTCAGACCCAAGTTCATCAGAACCTGAGCGGCGACGCCTTCTTGCTCACGCAGCAGACCCAGCAAAATGTGCTCGGTGCCGACGTAGCTGTGATTGAGATTGCGAGCTTCTTCCATCGAGTATTCGATGACTTTCTTCGCACGTGGTGTCTGTGGCAATTTGCCAACGGTCACCATTTCAGGCCCGCTTTGCACCAATTTCTCGACCTCGAGGCGAATTTTTCGCAGATCGACCTCGAGATTTTTCAATACGTTGGCAGCAACGCCGCTGCCCTCTTTCACCAAACCCAACAAAATGTGTTCAGTGCCGATGTATTCGTGATTGAATCGTTGAGCCTCTTGGTTAGCCAATTGCATGACTTTCCTGGCTCGGTCAGTAAACCGTTCGTACATATTCTCCGTCCCTTAGACCAGACCGACTGTCAAACTGGCGAATCTTTCGACCCGATGTTTCCCTACGCAAACCGTACGCCACAAGTCACCCACAAGACGAGGGAAGTCACGTTCCGTCGTCTCAAAAACCAATCAATTGCAGGGAAAATCGATTCGCAAATGCAATTCGCGAAAACGAGCTTCGACGCACAACCGGCCGGTTCCCCATACCGTGCTCACTTCATCCTACCGTTTTGTCCCAACAACGGGGATAGGACTTCGTTGGTCATCTTGTACGTTGGGACCGCTTTGATGGTTTCCATTTCGGCTTTGTCGACCTCAGTGCTCGAACTGTGCTGTTGTCGATGACGGATCGTACGATTTGAATCGGTCGTGCCGGCACCCAATATTCCCTGGAGAATGCACCTGTGATGAGTTTGCTACCGATTGTGAATGAAGGTCTACCCACCGGATTGGTGCCGACATTCGCATCTCGGGTCGCAGGTGGGGCTCTCTGGCGCAACCAATTGAACCAGTTGCAGATCAACCTCGGCAAACTTTGCAATCAAACGTGCACCCACTGTCACGTGGACGCCGGTCCGACCAAGAAACGCGAAAACATGGACGACCGCACGGCGGATCGTTTGCTGGAGTTGGTGGCGGATTGCTCGTCGATCACCACGGTTGATTTGACCGGCGGCGCACCGGAGATGAACCCGAATTTCCAACGGCTGGCCACCGCGTTTCGAGCAGCGGGGCTGCGAGTCATCGACCGGTGCAATCTGACCATTCTCAGCGAGCCCGGTTTTGATTGGGTGGCTGATTTTTTGGCCGAGCACGAAATCGATGTCGTGGCGTCACTGCCTTGTTACTTGGAAGACAATGTTGACGGGCAACGCGGTGGTGGCGTGTTTGGACGCAGCATCGATGGGCTGGTGAAATTGAATGAACTCGGGTATCGCCGCGGCAGTGACACGCATCGGCTGGATTTGGTCTACAACCCCACCGGACCGTCGCTTCCGCCGGATCAAGCCAAATTAGAAGCCGACTATCGCCGCGAATTGGCCGCTCGGTACGGGATCGAGTTCGGCAGTTTGCTGACAATCACCAACATTCCGATCCGTCGCTACGCCCAGTACCTTCAGAAACGTGGTTTGTTGGACGACTATCTGCGGTTGCTGTCGGATAACTTCAATCCAAATGCCGCGGATGAAGTGATGTGCCGATCGCTGGTGTCCGTCAGCTGGGATGGCCAAATTTTCGATTGTGATTTCAACCAGATGATTGGTTTGTCTCAGAAACCTCGCACGGTTTGGTCCATCGAATCACTGGACGAGCTGGTCGACCAACCGATCGCTTTGGCCGATCACTGCTATGGATGCACCGCCGGTGCCGGCAGCGGTTGTGGCGGCGCACTGCTCCACTGATAGCAACCCCCTTTTCTATTATCCCCTTTTCTACCAATACAGTTTTCGCCTGCTCCGTTTATCTTCCCCCGCATTACACCGCACCCTGAAGTAACCCGCTATGTCGTCAATGAATGTGGAAGCCGCTGTCCGTGAACGCTATGCCCAAGCAGCCCATGAACGCGAGGCCGAACTTTGTTGCCCGGTCGACTACGACGCGAAGTACCTGAAAGTCATTCCGCAAGAAGTCATCGATCGCGACTACGGTTGTGGTGACCCATCAAAGTACGTTCGTCCCGGCGAGACGGTCTTGGATCTGGGCAGCGGCGGCGGAAAGATTTGTTTCATCGCCTCGCAGGTGGTGGGCGAGCACGGTCATGTGATCGGTGTCGACATGAACGATGACATGCTCACGCTGGCTCGCGATTCGCAACCCAAGGTTGCCGAAGCGATCGGTTACGACAATGTCACGTTTCGCAAAGGCAAAATCCAAGATCTCGCGATCGATCGTGATGAAGTCCAGGACTACCTGAAGCAACATCCGGTGACCGACGATGCTGGTCTGCGCGCACTGGAGGCGTACCTTGCCGAGCAGCGTCGCGAGTCGCCCATGATTGATGACGAAACGATCGATGTCGTGGTCAGCAACTGCGTGTTGAACTTGGTCGACGCCGATGACAAGGAGTTGTTGTTCGACGAGATCTTTCGCGTTCTGCGACCTGGCGGGCGAGCGGTGATCAGTGACATCGTTTGCGACGAAGAGGTTCCCGAGGCGATGCAAGCGGATCCGGAATTGTGGAGCGGCTGCATCTCGGGTGCATACAAGTTGTCAGCGTTTTTGGAAGCGTTCGAAAACGCGGGCTTCGAGGACATACAAATCGCGGTCCTGCAAACTGAACCGTGGCGATTTGTTGAAGGCATCGCGTTTCGATCGATGACCGTGATCGCAACTCGCCCCGATGAGGATGCTCTTCAGTCCGGCGATGTATCGGCGAGTGGATACCAACGGGTTTATCGCGGTCCGTTCAAGTACGTGTGTGATGACGCCGGTCGAATGTACACGCGAGGTGAGGTTTGCACCGAGGAACTCGCCGAAGCGGCGTCGCGGGAAACCATCGCCGATCAATTCGCGGTCTACACCAGCGACTCAAACGCAAAGCCCAAAAGCTTCTCCCTGCCAACCGCAACTGACTGCTGTTCCGGCGACAGTTGCTGTTGAGCCGTTCGACTGGCTTGTTTGATCTCAGCTTCCCATTGTCTCGCTTTAGTGGGGTTGGTGTGCCACCCTGCGGCGATCGTTGAGTTAGAATGTTCGGACGAACGCAGGGAGTGGCGGATGCTGGTGTCGATGACGTGGCAACACCCCTGCGCAGGCGAATCGAACGCAGGCGGAATTGTTGGGCATGTCAAAATCGGGGTTGGAATCGAGCGGAAAGACCAAGAGTCGACTTTTGTTGAAGGTCTTGCTGTTAACGCTGGTACTGATTGCCATCGTGGTTGGTGGCATCGGCTTGTATCTCTACCAAGCGGAGCAAAACCGGTTGGCAGCTTCGGCGGCTTCGTCTGCCGCCATGGCCGAACGGATGAAACTGCAAGCCGAGCTGATGAGGTATCGGGACGAATCCAAGGTGACTCTGAAGGATCTGGAGTCGAAGGAATTCGTGGCATGTCTCGACCAGATTCCGATCGATGAGGAAACTCAAAAGTTGCGGCTTCGCGATGCGGTGAAGGCGCGGACGAAAGTCGACCCCCATCTGAAGACGGCATTGCTGGATGTGTTCAATGCCCCGCTGGCAGGCGACCAAACTCCCGTTCGGTACGCGGATCTGGTCGATGAATTCGCGAGCGATATCGATTTGATGCTGGAACGTTTTGTCGCGCGCAATCAGCAAAGTGAAAATGTCGAGCGTGTCAAAACGGCCCTTCGCCAGTGCTTGTTGGACGGATTCCGTTTCGAGCATCCGTCTAAAAAGGTCCTCGAGACAGTGAAGGCGGCGGAGACGCTTGGGGATCCGATTGTTCTTTTTGCGTTGTTCAAAACGGATGCCGGAGTTTCCTACGAGAAGAAGTGGGAGCGAGTGACAATCGCATCGGATCGCATCGCTGAATCGCCAGAATTGTTCGATCCGATGTTCGTCGCGATGGTGCACGTGGACGCGTTACGGTTTCATGCCGACGACAGAACCTCAGATGAGTACGATGCGGCCGTGCAACGGTATCTTTCCGCTTGGCCTGTGGCCTGGCAGGAAGCATCTAGAAGAAAATCAAGTGTTGGACGCGATCACATTTGTTTGGGTTCAATGTACTTGTCGTTCGGGCTATTGAACTCCGTCGCCCAGATGGATTTGATCGAGGCATTGGTCTCCGTTGAGCAACCGAAAGTCCAGCCGTACATCGTTCATCACATGGTTGGACAAATGTTTCGCGATGTCGCTTGGGATCATCGCGGTACAAAGTTCGTGTCGGATACGGATGCCTCTGCGATGGAGATGTTTGACAAACTTTCAACCATCGCATCATCGCACGCAGTCGAAGCTTATTTGCTGCGGCCGGAGTTGGCATTTTTGGCTCGGCAACCATTGAAGCTGCAAATGGGCAATGGGAGCACGCCGCTGTCCGTGCATCATTGGTTCAGGCTGGCACTGAGCGGGCACATTGATCATCAGTCCGCCTACTCGGACTACAGCTTGGCATTGATGCCTCGATGGGGCGGAAGCGAAGATTGGCAAAAGAACATCGCAAGTAAATGTCTCGAGACGGAGACAGAAGACGGGGTGGTTGAGCTGCGTTCCAACGTTTTCATGGATGACTATCTGATGCGTCGCACGCCCGATGTCACGATGGTCGACGATCCGGCGAATCTATCGTGGGCGAAACGTTCCATTGCTGCCTGGGGCAAATTCAATCAGAGCAACCGAACATATGGGTTCGGGATTCGCGGTGCCGAGCTTGCCCTGCAAATTCTTTGGGAAGCAGGGCAGTTTGAGGATGTCTCTGAGTTGTTGGAAGTTCTTGGTCCCCGTACCGAACAGATCAACTGGGGAACACACAACATGAACGAGGAGGAAGTGCGTTTCATTTGCATGATGGCCGACGGACCCGCTTACCTGTGGTGGATGCCGATTCAACAGCGACTGGTGTTCAATAGCGAAAGATTGGATGACACGAATACGTCGGCTCTGCACTTGAGTTTGGATGCGTTGGAAACCGTTTGGCTTGATGATCAAGGTTTCGTTGCGTCACGATTTCCCGGGCTATCGGACGAAGAGATCCAGTCGAAGCGTGCCTACGCCAAACAAATCTTGGACAACCGGCGAACCCAGTTGAATCTCTTGGAACGGTACCATCGCGGCGAGATGATTCACTTCACCACCAACGAATTGGCTGCCAGTTTCACCCCAATCGGCAAGCCTGACAGTGTGGAGTTGCGTTCCAGTGCGAAGTGCCATCAGGACGCGATGCAAATGGCACGTGAGTTCGAAGACTTGGATGCGAATGAATTGGCGGAAGCCGAAGCGGACGGCGGATCTGAGGTGCAGCAAAACGAAACGCTCGATGAGATTGCTGACGTCGCAGGCGGTTTTCGGGTGGCGACCGATTGGCTGGATTACACGTTCCTGCTTCGGAATCAGATTCGGTATCCGCTGCCAGCCACCTATGAAGTCACTGTCACGTTCATCGAAGCGCCCAGGTCGCCACACGGGGTGAGTCTGCTTTGTGGTCCCGATGGACTGGGCGGGCTGATGAACGAGTTGCGGGGAACGCAAATTCGTTTCTCACCCGGGGGTGAGTTCCTTCTGACCGATGAGCTCCCCGAGCGTTGGGGACGTACGCCCATCTTCCGCCAATGGATTTTGAAGGGGACCAAGAAACGAACGCGGCGATTGCGACTGGATATTGGCGAAAGTGGCTACCGAATCTTCGTCGATGGGGAGCAACTTCACGAGCGGGAAACCTCGCTCCAAACGAACGGTCTGTTCCAAGTCGGCTGTGCCAGTTCACGTCGCATTGATCAAACGCCTGGCATACCACACGTTTTTAATGTCTATGACTTTCGTGTGCAGAAATTGGAGGAACCTCCCTTTCCAGATGCACCGAGTTACGATTCTGAGTTCTTGGATTGGGAAGCCGATTCGGATGGCTTTCTTTGATCGCGAGCGAACCCATGATTGGAACGCCACTTGAGTCAAAACGAGAATGCGCCACGCGATAATGGCTCGATGGCGAACCTCGTTGAATCATCTGGCGACTGTCTTGTGAGCGTTGGTCGTAGATTCACTCAACTGGATAAATGGTTTTCCAGTCCTGCTTCATGTCGACGACGGTCCAGCCTTTTTGATCCGCGTCGTCCAGGGCTTTGTCGAGTTGGCCAATGTGCGATTGGCGGTCGTACGCCCATTCGCGTTCGCCATCGGTGTGGTGCACGATCAAGGCGAAACTCGGTGAATGGCCAATCGTGGTGTACTGAAGCATTTGCCAGTCACCGTCGGAGTTGCCCGCCGCAAGAATGGGACGTCTGCCAATGTGCGAATGAATGCCCACCGGTTTGCCTTCTTTGTCGTCAACGAAATCAACTTCGGGCAGTCGCACGATCACGGGCTTGCCATCGCGAACCTCGTAACGTGTTTTGATGCTGCTGCCGACGACCTGTTCTGGTGGAATTCCATAGGTGGCTTCCGTCCATGGCCGCATGAAATCGATTCCGCCGCCCGAGACGATGAAGGTCTTGAAACCGTTGGCCCGAAGATAAGTCAGCAGTTCCAGCATCGGCTGATAAATCATCTCCTTGTACAGACGTCCGGTCTTGGGATGTTTCGCGGTCGAGATCCAATCGGTGACAATCTGTTCAAACTCGTCGGCTGTCATGCCCGCGTGCGTTGCAGCAACGATCTCAATCAGCGACTTTTTTCCGCCGGCTATGACGGCTTTCAGATCGCCTTCTAGGACACCCTTGAACGGTTGTTTGGTTTTCCATTCAGGGTGATCCGGTGCCATCGCTTTGATGCGGTCCAGTGCAAACGCGAGCTGGAAATAGTAGGGCTGCTCACTCCATAAGGTTCCATCATTGTCAAAGGTAGCGATGCGTTCTTCCACCGGGACGAAGTCTGACGAACCCTCTTCAGTGACACGCTCAACAAAGGCCACGATGGATTGCTTTGCCGCGTTGTCATTCCAGGAAGCAAGCGGATCGCTGGCCACCGCGGTAGCGGACGAGGCTTGCAAAATCACCACAAACGCGGCGAGGGACAACAGGCAATTGATTCTCATGGTATTTCGTTATGACGAGTACGGGACGAGTAACAAACGAAGCGTCGCAAAAAGGACCGTTTGCAATGATCTGGAAATCGGAAGAGTTTGTCAGCTCGATCAAGCCGATGTCCGGATTTGTTAGCGGTAATTTAATCAACCGATTCTACGGAAGCATTCAGTCGAAATGCCGTTGTTGATTCGTTACGGCAATTTCGCTCCGGACTGGCCTCGCTAGCCTTTATGAACACGGGAAAGCGTCTGCAGTGACCCGGCCGTTCGCTTCTTTGTTGCGAAGCTTCTCGCGAGCACTGCTAGAAATCATAAGCCCCTCCCGCATTCGCTGCATGCTTTTTGGATTCCCAGCCTTGTCACGCTGGCCAACAGAATCGAGCAGGTCTCCGGCAAGTTTGAGTATCGCCAGAGTTTGAAGCAATCGTCTACCCGAGCTTCGATCGTTCGTTTGAAGTTCGCAGGAGGAAGATTCGTTCCTTCAACTGCAGCTTGATGGTGTGTCTTCGGTGCTAGCAGCCTGTTGATTTTGTCGTATACCGAATGACAACAATTAGCCGATGGGCGTTTGCCCCTGTTGGCGTTTGACTAACCGCCGCTAACGCGGTACGGCTCATGGAATCAACAGCCCGCTAACTCCAGCCAACTGCGGTTTGCAATTGCACCGTTTGTGCTGGGCAGGTCGGCAGGAATCATCGGGCGTAGTCAAGTGGCCGTTTGAGTGTTGGCCCCGGTTGTACTTGGGAGCTATGGCGAATGCCGAAACAGTTGAAATGTCGAAAGGCTCCTTCCGACCTGCTTTGACCCAGCGAGAATGCGACGTTTTGATGAATCGACGTTGTTCGTGTAATGTGAGTCGTTGTTCGCTTTCTCCGTGCGTTCAGATTCAGTGTCTGTCGTCCATCATCACCTCATCAGAGCCTTTCTTTGAAGTACGAGCGTTTCACTGACGGCGGTCGTGCGAAAGAGGAGGTGCGTGCCTCGGGAGGACGACTTCGACGCAGGCGTTGGGTGATGCGGTTGATGGCGATGCTGCTTGCTTGCCTGCCGGTCGTGCTTTTGGAATTAGGGCTACGCGGAATGGATGATTCCGCCGACCAGGCAATCGACTACGATCCCTATGTGGGACTCAACCAACTACGGCCCTTGTTTGTTCTAAATGAGGATTCAGATCGGTGGGAGATTCCACCTAAACGATACAACTTCTTTCGGCCCGAATCGTTCCCGGCGAAGAAGGCACCTGGGACTCGACGAGTCTTCGTTTTGGGCGGGTCGACGGTTCAGGGCAGACCGTATGCGACGGAAACTGCTTTCTCGACTTGGTTGCGTTTCCGGCTGGAATCAGCCGACAGTGATTTCGAATACGAAGTCATCAATTGCGGTGGGACATCCTACGCCAGCTACCGGATCGCAAAGATCCTGGACGAGGTTTTGGCGTACGAGCCCGATGCGATTGTGTTGTACACCGGTCACAATGAATTCTTAGAGGACCGCACCTACGCACACGTTCGCGACATGGGCCTGGTGAGCCGCTGGGCAACCGCAGTTGGCTCCAAACTGCATACGGTCCGCTGGGTGCAATCGTTTTTTGTTGCCTCCAAAAGACGAACGGAGTTGACCGCGAAGGTCGACACAATCTTGGACCGCCCCGGTGGATTGGAAAGCTATCAGCGTGACCCAATTTGGCAACGTGGCGTGGAAGGGCATTTTGCCACCTCGTTGGAAAAGATTGCCAAGCGAACGCGGGAGAATGATTTGCCTTTAATCATGTGCGTTCCCGTATCTGATTTGGTCAATACGCCACCCTTCAAGGTACAAACGCGATCGGATTGGACCGAAGACGAAGAGAATCGTTTTCGTTCGGCATGGTCAATCGCCAGCGATTCGGATCGGAGCCCATCTCGCCGCATCGATGCTCTTCGCGAATGCTTGGAAATGGATCCAGCCCACGCGGGAGCAAACTATGCCTTGGGGCGGCTTCTCCATGACCGGGGTGACAGCGAACCGGCGCGGCAGTATTTGATCGCGGCTCGTGATCATGATGTTTGCCCACTGCGAGCAACGAGTGCGATCGTTCAATCGACCAAGGCGATCGCCGAGCGGTACCGGATGCCGTTGATTGATACGCCAACGTTGCTGGACGAACGAGATTTTCGTGGTGCTTTGATCGCTGATCAAATTCCCGATCCGAGTCGTTTCGTCGATCACGTGCACCCCAGCATCGTCGGGCACCAAAAAATCGGTGCCGCGTTGGCACAGCAGTTTGAGAAGCTCGGTTGGGTGGAGCTGACCGAGCAAAGTGCGGTGCGTTACGAGAACGCCGTCAAAGAACACCTGAGCAAGCTTGACCAGGATTACTACGTTCGTGGCAAACAGCGTTTGGAAGGCTTGCGGTTGTGGACGATGGGACGTGCTGGGCAGCTTGCAACAGAGATGGCGGACGATCCATCCAACCTGCAAGAAGACCAGCAACAACCCTGATCCATCAAATGGCTTGTGCGATCACAATCAGTACCCGGAGCTGCCGGTCGCGGTGACTTCGATCGCGGGAAGGCCAAGTTGTTTTCGGGCTTCGCCGAGCATCTCGGCGGTTCGGCTTGCACCGCAACGGGTTGCTCCGATGGCTCGGACTTCGAGCAAGGTTGCGAGATCTCGGACGCCACCCGCCGCTTTGACTTGGACGTTTTCGCCAGAGTGTTGTCGCATCAGACGCAGGTCGTCCATCGTCGCGCCACCGGTTCCGTAGCCGGTCGATGTCTTGACCCAGTCCACCTTAAGCTCGGTGCAGATCTCGCAAAGACGAATCTTGTGTTCGTCTTGCAGGTAGCAATTCTCGAAGATCACTTTGATCTTTTGTCCCGCCGCATGGGTCAGTTCCGTCACGACGCCAATTTCGTTTTGGACGTAGTCCCATCCGCCGCTCAGGACTTGCGAGATGTTGACGACGAAGTCGAGTTCTTCGCAGCCGTCTTCGATCGCTTGTTCGGCTTCGGCTTTTTTGATCGCGGTGGTGTGACCGCCGTGAGGGAATCCGATCGTCGTTGACGCTTTCACTCCGGTGCCCGCAAGCTTCGCAGCACAGCGTTTCAAGTAGTAAGGCAAAATGCAAACGCTGGCGACTTCGTAGGCGATCGCCAAATCGATTCCGGAATCCAAGTCCGCTTCGGTCAGCGTGGGTGGAAGCAGCGAGTGATCAACCATCTTGGAGACGTCGTGATATTGGTAGTCAGCCATGGTGAGCAAATTTCCGTGAAGCGATTGCGATGCGGCGGGAGGTCGGATGTCGCGAAAAGGCGAAGCCGAAACCCCAAGAGCTTACCGCCCCGTCGCGGTGTCCACAATCAAAGCCCGGGATGCGAAAAAAACTCGGGACGCGAAAGATGATTGGCGGAAACGTTGCCGCTTCACTCGAGGCGTTGCGGGAAGCCTGGGGTGCAAACGAAGTGGCGATTGATACGATAGCCTCGTTCAACCGACATCCAGGGACCAATCGATGACTCTGCATCCTCAAGCACAAACGTTCGTTGCTTTGCTGAGGGAACTTCAGCCACCACGGTGGGAAGACCTCGGCGTTGCCAAGGCGCGTCGTGGATTTTCAGCGTTGGTCGATAGTTTTGGTGCGGGGCCCACGATGGCATCGGTCGAGGATCGGATCGTGGAGGAGCAAAATTGCGACGGGGAAGTCTTGCGAGTCCCGGTGCGGATCTATCGTCCTGATGGTGTTTCAGAACTTGCTCCGGTCGTCATGTTCTTTCATGGCGGTGGCTGGGTCTTGGGAGACGTTGAATCACACGACACAACTTGCCGTCGTCTCGCGGAGGCTTCGCAGGCGGCCGTGGTGTCAGTGGAATATCGGCGATCGCCCGAGTCACCATTCCCCGGTCCCGTCCACGACTGTTTGGTCGCGACCAAAGCGGTTGCGAAGCATGGTCTTTCCTGGGGCCTCGATGCGAGTCGTCTGGCGGTCATGGGTGACAGTGCCGGTGGCAACTTGGCCGCGGCCGTGGCGCTGTTGGCCAAGGATGATCCCGATGTCGAGGTGAAGTACGCGGTGTTGGTCTATCCGGTGGTGACGCCCGCTTTTGTTTCCGGATCGTATCGCGAATTTGAAACTGGGTTTGGGCTGACCAAACGAACGATGCAATGGTTTTGGGGAAACTACTTGGGCCACGGTGGGGAAGGCTTGTTGGATGTCGATGGAGTGAACGATGCCGAACCGCTGGCCGATTTGATGAAAGCCGACTTCAGCGGTTTCCCTCCGACTCACGTCTTGGTCGCCGGCTACGATGTTTTGCGAGACGAAGGGTTGGCTCTGGCGGACAAGATCGAAGCATCCGGTGGGGACGTAACGCGAGAGAACGCGTCGGACATGCTGCACGGTTTCATTCACTTCGCCGGCCAGTTCGAAACCGGATTCACTGCGATGCAGTCGCTCGGCAAGCGAATCGCGAATCAGCTTGGCTGATCGCTGATGTCCTGTGATCCCCCGGCGACTTGCCGAAAACCCGTTTGGGATCTTGGCATTTTTTTTGCTTGCGACGAAAGCCTTCCCGTTGATCGAAATCGTCGGTTGGCAAACCGACTGTTGTCTGCCGCCGGTTGGTGGCGAGTCGGGTGCGCGGTAGGCTGCCGCGAATTCATCGCTTGTGCCAGAACGGCCTCTGCAGTGATGTTCGTTTCATTTGGAGAAATGCAATGATGTTGGCTGCATCGCTAACCGAGATGCCCACCGCGTCCGCGCCAGCTTGGGTGATGGTGTTGTTCGCCGTCGTGATGATGGCAACCTACGTCGGGGTCGCGGTTGAACGATTTCACAAGACGGTGGCGGCACTTTGCGGTGCAGCGGTCTTGGTGATCCTGAGCGTCGCGTTGGACTTGTTCGAATATCCAACCGTCTACAACTTCCTGAAAGAAGATCTCAATATCTTCGGAGTCATCATCGGCACCGGCGTGTTGGTGGACGTGGTCGGGAAGAGCGGACTGTTTCACTTCATCAGCATGTGGATCGTCCGGCTGACGGGCGGCCAAGCCAACCGGCTGTTCATGACCCTGTGCGTGGTCACATTTTTGTTTGTCAGTGTGCTGACCATCGTGCCCGCGATGCTGATCCTCAGTTCGCTGGTGCTGGTGATTTGCCGCTCGCTGGGATACAAGCCGATGCCGTTGTTGCTGTCGGTGGCGGTGTGTGCCAACAGCGGTGCAATCGCGACGTTCGCCAGCGGATTGCCCAACATCATGATCGGGACCGCGGCCGGCATTCCTTACGTCGATTTCTTGCGAGTCTCGCTGCCCTACGCCGTGGTCAGTTTGGTAGTCGCGATCGCGGGTTTGCGTTGGTTCTTTCGAAATGATTTGCCGTGGAAGCAATCCGACGAAGACAAAGCCGCGTTGAAACAGCAAATCGAGGGTTTCGATCCTTGGGCGTTGGTCGAGAACAAGAGCGTCTTGCTTCGCAGTTCGGTGATTCTGCTTTGCACCGTGATCGGTTTTGCCTTGGCACAACCACTCGGAGTTGGCATGGATTTCGTCGCGATGGTGGGAGCCACCGCGGCGTTGCTGTTTGCCGGGAAGGGAGTGGAGGATGCGATTGGAAAAGTGAATTGGACCGTGATTTTGTTTTTCATGGGACTGTTCATCATCATCGGCTGCGTGAAGCACACCGGGGCGTTGAAATGGGTGGCTCAGCAGGTCGTCTTGGTTTCCGACAATCGGATCGAATTGTTGGTGCCATTGATGGGCGGTTTCTCGGCCGTGGCCAGCTCGATCGTCGACAACATCCCGGTCGCCGCGACGTTGATTCCGATTGTCCAAGATGTATCGGGCGGCGACACGGGAGTTCCCGCCGAGCCGTTGTGGTGGACGTTGGTGATATGCTGCAACTTAGGTGGCAACGGAACGCCGATCGGATCGATTTCGTGCGTGATCGCGATTTATGCTTTGAAACGCGAGGCTGGCATTCACGTAGGTTGGGGCACGTTTCTGAAGCTCGGCGGTGGCATCATGGTGGTGCAGGTCATCGGCGCGATTCTCTACATCATGTGGATGCACCATCAGGGATACATTCCTGATATCACGGCGATACCGACCTTGCCGGCCCACTGAGTTTCCTTTTCTAGCGAGCGACTTGAGTAATGGATCAATCACCCGATTTGGATCGTGATGTCGACGATTCGATGCGCATGTTCGAGCGAGCGAAGGTGGGATCGGCAACTCCGATGACGCCCATCCGGCCGTCGCGAGTGATGTTGGTTTTGGATGGTTCGCCACAAGACGCGACATCCATCGAAACGGCAAAAACGCTTCGCGAAGAATTCAATACCGAGACGTTGGTGTTGGACGCCCGAGACGCTGCCGAACCGACCGATGCGGCGACCGAAGATGCGATTCAGGCGGCTCGGCAAATGAGCGGCGCTCGCGCGATCGCTCGTGGAGAAGGCGAAGCGTTCGAAGTCATTCTGCAGGCGTTGCGAACGCACGACGTGAACATGGTCCTTGTGCCCTGCCCATTTGGACGCTCCTTCGAGCGAGTCGGAACGGACAGCGTTGGGACCGTGATGGATGTCCTGCTGTCTCGGTGCCCGGTTCCGATTTTGGTGACCCGCCGAGAAGACCAGGTGTTCCAGACTTGCCGCGGGCGAGTCCTGTTGATGGCGGGAAGCGAGTGTGACGTCGAGAGCCGAGCGGCGGCGTGGGCGTATGGTTTGGCGTCGCCGGGGGCGGAGGTCTCGTTGAACTTGATCGTCGAGAAAGAGCACTTCGAAAACGTGCGAAGCATTCTGGAAGCGATCCGTCCGGATGAAGCGTTTGATGTCGACAAGCTGAGTGATGCTCTGGCGCAATCGCATACGCAATTGCACGCCGCGATGAATGCGACCGCTCGAGAAATGAAGATGAGCTACGCATTGATCCCGCAAGCGGGCGAGCTCGCACCGCCGCATCCACTTTCCGATTCGACGCAGCAATTGCTGGTGATGCCATTGGAAGTCGATGACCGATTCATCCAAGGCTTTGTGAACGATCGCCTGCGTCGCAGCCCGCATCCACTGTTGATCGTGCCCGGACACGTTCTGTCAGAATAGGTTTTCGCTTCGCGAATCCTCGCGTGCTATCCGGAACGCCGCGAACGGAAAGAGCCCTTCTAGTCCGCACTCCAATCAGCCGATTGGCACTAGCCACGGTTCCCACGCGTTCCTCGACGATTTTCCGGTGACACATTTGGTTGCCTTTCTGCACAAGAACCTCCCCCGAAACGAAGTTTCGGGGGAAGTCGAGCGACGCCGTTCAGG
>NZ_DDGH01000071.1:0-5604 GCF_002337565.1 Rhodopirellula sp. UBA1907
GACTGAAGACAGAAAACCGCCTCGAGAATCCATGCCCATTTCGGTGTCAGTACCAAAGATTGGACAGTCCAGAGTTAGCCCCCGGTTGTACGTGGGAGCAACAACACTTCCCAACATGGTTGTAATGTCGAAAGACTCCAGCCGACCTGCTTAGCTTTCAACTCCGCCTTTTCGCACGTGGCGAGGGCGGATGATGTGGGTTGCCAGCCCGAGGGCTCCGAACAATCGGATCACGTAATAGTTGGGATCGATTTCCCACCAACGATGTTGAACCGATGCACTGGCCGGATCCGCGTGATGGTTGTTGTGCCAGCCCTCACCGGCGGTCAGCAAGCTGACAAACCAATTGTTTCGGCTGTCGTCGGTCGTTTGATAGTTTCGGTATCCAAACACGTGGGTGATCGAATTGACCGACCATGTGATGTGCCAAACCCAAACGGTTCGTGCGATCACTCCCCACACGAACACGCTGGCTGCCATCCGGTAGGCCTCCGCGTTATTGCCGTAGACGAGCATCGAAATCCCGACTGCCAACAGCGCGTACACAAACGCGTGTGCGAGATAGAACATTCCCGCCGGGCTGGGTAGTTTTTCGATCCATCGGTAGTAAGGGTCCGACAGAATGTCCCGGGCGTACTTTTCATACATCGAAAACGTTGCCATGCGTGTCCGACTTTCGTGCACCAACCATCGCACGTGAGCCCACATGAAGCTGATGCGTGGCGAGTGCGGGTCTTCCGCGTGATCGGAATGACTGTGGTGCATGCGATGCCAAGCCACCCAGTGCGCCGGCGTTTCTTGGGCGGTGCACATGGCCAACGTCACCAGCGTTCGCTCGAACCATTTGGGCGATCGAAAACTGCGGTGCGACAACATGCGGTGGTAACCGATCGGAATCGCCATTTGCCCGAAGACAATCACACCAACAACAAACGCAGCGACCCCGGCCCAAGAAAAGAAATAGGGCATCAAAACCAACAGCGTCAGCAAGTGCAGGGTCACGAAAAAGATCGTGTAATCCCAACGGATCGAACGCTTGGTTGGATCGCTGTAGGAATGCTCCTGCGAAGCCTTGCCGGTGGGAGCCGGAGATGCAGGTTGAGTTGGAGACTGCAAATCGACTTTGGGACTTCTCTGCCCAGTCTTTCCAGACCCAGCTGGAATCGTTGCCGCCTCGGTGGTCATCATGATACCTGGGATGAGTTCGCGGCTAAGAGGTTTGTTTCGATCAGAACCAGCCGTGTGCCCGATCGAGCCGCAGCATATCGTATCGAGGGTGGAAAGGAAGAACGATTCGCGTAGTCCCACAAACGCATCTCGGCAGGAGAACGCTTCGCGACGATGACACAAACTCTCCGGCTTCGGGTTTGTTGAAATGCTCGCGTCTCGATCGACGACGATTGTGTCGGGATCCAACCACGAAACCAGCCACTCCCTTCAAACCGGCAAGTCCAAATCCGGAGCGAATCGGCTATGGTGTTTCGTGTCGATGCAGCGAAACTGCGCATCGACTTTGACGACACAACCAGCCAGAGCCACCCTTCGTCCACGTCTGACCACTGATGGAAACCCAACCAAGCGAACCGATTGCATCCACCTCACCGTCTTTTGATCTGATTGTCCCCTGTGCGTTTGGATTGGAAGCCATCGTCAAACGGGAACTCAAAGGACTGGGCATCGACGCCAGCATCAGTGATTCCGGGCGGGTCTCTTTTCAAGGCTCTCACGAATCGATCTGCCGAGCCAATTTGTGGCTCCGCACGGCCGACCGGATTTTGATCCGTGTCGCTGAATTCCCCGCCGGTGATTTCGATGCGTTGTTCGACACGACTCGCGATATCCCGTGGGGAAACTTGCTACCCGCGGACGCTGCCTTTCCCGTCACCGGACGTTCGATCAAATCGACGTTGACCAGCGTTCCGGCATGCCAACGCAGCGTTAAGAAAGCCATCGTCGAAGCGATGATGCGTGATCACAGAACCAGCGAACTGCCTGAAACAGGACCGCTCTACAAAGTCGACGTGGCGATCGTGAAGGACGTCGCCACGCTGACCATCGACACGACGGGCCGCAGCCTTCACCGCCGCGGATACCGAACGCACATCTCCGCGGCTCCTTTGAAAGAAACGTTGGCCTCGGCGATGGTTTTGCTGAGCTACTGGCGAAACGGTCGTCCATTGATCGACCCGTTTTGCGGCAGCGGCACGATCCCGATCGAAGCCGCCCGGATTGGTCGCAACATGGCCCCAGGGCTGGAACGCGAATTTGCTTGCCAGGCTTGGCCTGATTTCTCAGCCGAACTTTGGTCGGACGCACGTGCCACCGCGGCCAGCCAAAGTCTTCCGCCGTTGGAAGAGAAAATTTTGGCCAGCGACATCGACGGTCGCGTCCTGACCGCCGCCCGAGACAACGCGATTCGCGCCTGCGTTCAAGACGACATTCACTTCCAAGCCATGCCGGTTCACGAGATCAGCAGCAAGAAAACGTTTGGCTGTGTAATCGCCAACCCGCCTTATGGCCAACGGATTGGTTCAGGTCAATCTTCACGCTTCGATTCCGAAGATCAAAACGGCGATGGCCCTGAGGATTGGGAACTCGACGAACTGTACGAGTCGTTGCCCGCCATCTTCGAGCGATTGCCGACTTGGTCGCGTTACATCTTGACCGCCTACTCCAATTTGGAGCATGCGATGGGTCGTGCCGCAGACCGTCGCAGGAAGCTTTACAATGGCCGCATCGAATGCACCTACTATCAATACCACGGTCCAAAACCCAGCCCGGCAGATAAACCCAACAAGACATCGCCGCCAGCAGTAACAGAAGCAAGCGAACAAACAACGCCAGCACCACCCGCGCCGGAACCACCCAAACCAAAGCCCAAGTCACCTTGACCTCAGTCACCACCCAAGTCTTGAACGCCGCTGCACGCATGATTCCCCACGGTGGTGAGCTCACAGGACCTGCCATACCGCAACTCGAAGAGTGAGAGACGTGATGTTCAGACGAACAAATCGATCGATACGAATCTGCGTGGAACACCGATCTGCAAAAGCGTTTTGCTGTGCCAATCCGATCTTGGCAACCACCGTTTGGATCGCCTCGGTGGTGTGCATTTCCGGCTTGGCGATGACGGCGGAAACCGACAAAGTTTTCCGCGCCGGTGCGTTCGCGATCGACATCACTCCTGAGAAGTTCCCGGTCAGCTCCTCGGGCAGCATGACGCACCGAGTGGCGAAACAAGCCCACGATCCGCTGCATGCTCGTTGCTTGGTGCTCGACGACGGCCAGACGAGCATCGCGTTGGTCACGTGCGACAGTTGCATGATCCCGAGAGAGATCTACGACGCGGCCAAGCAACTGGCGTCTGAATCAACCGGCATCGCTACCGATCACATTCTTTGCTCAGCAACCCACACGCACACCGCCGTGTCGGTCGCACCGACCTTTCAAAGTTTGGTGGAAGAGGACTACATCCCATTTTTGGTGGAGCGAATCGCGGAAGGGATCATCCAAGCCCATTCGCAATTGGAACCAGCACGAATCGGTTGGGCGATCGGCAACAATCCGAATCAAGTCTTCAATCGCAGATGGTTTCTGCGTCCCGGCGTCGCAATTGACGACCCGTTCGATTCAGGAACGGATCGAGTGCGGATGAACCCGAGCGCGAACAGCCGCTCTCTGCTTCAACCTGCCGGGCCGGTCGACCCGGAGGTTCCCGTCGTTGCCGTCCAAGCCCTCGATGGTCGGCCGATTGCGATGTGGGCAAACTACTCGCTGCACTACGTCGGTGGTGTTCCTCCCGAATCGCTCTCTGCGGATTACTTCGGCGAGTTCGCTCGCCAGTTTGCAAAAATGATCCTGGCCACTCAGAGCAAGCCACCTTTTGTCGCGGCAATGACCAACGGTACGAGCGGTGATATCAACAACGTTAATTTTTTCGAAGGCCGATCCCGCCAACCCCCGTTCGAGCAAATTCGATTGGTGGCCAACGACGTGGCGGCTTCCGCGGCGGTTGCCTACCAACGCGTCCAATTTGAAAACTGGGTGCCATTGGAGATGCGTGAGACCGAGATCGAACTTGGCGTTCGCCGTCCAGATACTGAAGAAGTTGCAAGAGCCAAGCAACTGCTCGCCGACGCCGGTGATAGCCCCAAGAATGATCGCCGCTTGATCTACGCGGGTGAAACATTGGATCTGGCCGAGTACCCGCCGACCGTGAAGGTGAAGCTGCAAGCGATTCGGATCGGAGGACTCGCCATCGTCAGCAGTCCCTGCGAAACGTTTGTGGAAACCGGACTGGCGATTAAGAAATCCAGCCCCTTCAAACCCACGTTCACGATTGAACTCGCCAATGGCTACAACGGTTACCTGCCCACGCCCGAGCAACATGCACTGGGCGGCTACGAAACCTGGCGGGCCAAATCGAGTTACCTTTCGGTCGATGCCGAACCGAAAATCCGAGAAACACTTCTCCAACTGCTCGATGAACTGAACACGTCACGACCACAATCGACCGTCGCACAATGAGCTCAAGAATCTGGTTGCCAAAGATCCCGTTGATTTGGGCGGTGATTGCTTGGGCCGGTGTCGCTCTGTCGTTGAACGCGTTGCCATTGGCTAAGTCCAGCGTCCACTGGATGATGCATCCCGAAACCGCTGATTCGCTGCAGTGGTGGGCATCTCAGGCCAACGCAGTCTTGTACTGCGTGACAGCAATTTTCTTTGCCTATGGTCCACCGGTCCGAGCAACGGTGGCCAGAACCATCGCACGACTATTCACGATTCTTTTTATCATCGTCGTGTTTCCATTTGTCGCGAGTTCCATCCAACGATTTTGGCACGTCCGACCCGATTCATGGGATCTGCTGCTCTGGCGACTGGACGATGATTGGAACCAAGGACGTGTCTTTGAATTCTTGGGCGAATCCATCGCGTGGCTGATCGCAATCGGTTCTTTGTGGCTGATCTCGGGATGGCGAAATGTTGCTCTGAAATCAAGAACCGCTGACGAAGACATCGCCCCCGAAAAGAACGCACGCCCCGTCACGATTCAACGTTTGATGGCGCTGACCGCGATGGCGGCCGGCTTCGCGGCTATCCTGCGTTGGTTGCAATGGTCCGCATCATCTCAGGACTTGGTTCGCATGGCTTCCGCCGTCGCGATCGCGTTGTCCATCGCCTGTGTCGGCGCATTCACAATGCGTCCAGGTCAGCGAAATCGTTTGTGGGAATGGGCTCTCGGCGCGACGCTGATACTGCTGACTTGGGGAGCATGGTTCGCCTATCGATTCTTTGCCGATTGGTATATTGGCGCGAGGTTTCCAATCGCATCCGATCTCTCTGATCGAATGCAGAGCATTATTCTTTCGCGATACCTGAAGACTGCCAATCTGAGAACCATTTCCTTCATTTGCCACGCGTTGATCGCTTGGACTTTTTTCGCGGTGCTGGGTTATCGCTTGCAAAGAACGCTACCCGATCACCCCAGTGTCGGCTCTAAGCAGTTCGGCAGGAATGATCGGGTACAACCTCACGTCGGCGAGTCTCTCTGAGACTCGCAAATGACAGCGTCTCGGAGAGACGCCGCTACGTGATAAAGCCCAA
>NZ_DDGH01000071.1:5689-48174 GCF_002337565.1 Rhodopirellula sp. UBA1907
CGCCGCTACGTGATAAAGCCCAAGGACTCCTGCTCACGTGCTTAGCGAACCGACACCACGCTGATCCTCACGCCGCGTGCCGCGTTGGCCTTTGCGGCAAACACGATCACTCAACGGTCGCATTGCGCACTCAGGAAGCTTCACCCAACAGTTCTTTGATCTTGGCGTGCAGTGCGTCGGCGTTGGCTTGACCACTGCCGACCTTGATCATCTGGACGTTGCCTTCGCGATCGACCAGCACCGCATGAGGAATCCCGGTCACACCAAAGTTGGACTGCATGTCAGTGACCTTGGGCGAAATGATGGTGGGGTGCTTCATGTCCTTGGATTGCAAGAACTTTCCGATCGCGTCTCGCTCCTCTTCCGGCTCGACGTCGTCGGATCCGTTGACCGCCTTTTCAGCCTCTTCGTCCCAGACATAGCCGTAGTAGCGAGTGATCCCCACGACTTCGAATCCTTGGTCACCGAACTCTTCGCGGAACTCTCGCAGATGAGGGAACGTTGCGATGCAAGGGCCACACCAAATCGCCCAGAAGTCGTACAGGACAACCTTGCCATCCAAGTCCTCCAAACTCATTCCGTCTGCGTTCGCCCACCCATCGATGTCCAATGCGGGAGCTGGCTTTCCAATCATCTCCAATTGCTTGCGTGTCGACTCAATACGACTCGCCAAAGACTTGATTCGCCGGAGTGTTCGTTCAACCCGTTTCATTTCCTCAAACGGCGTCAACTTGGCGATTGCCGCCTCCATTCGTTCGCTCGCTTCGTCGGGGTCGACTCGAGCAAGCCCGCTGATCACCGAGTATTCGTTGCTCGCGTACAAACTCAACACCGCCTGGGAATCTGGATACGCCGCCAATGCTTGTTCGACCGTGACCGCCACGCGGTCTTGTCCATCGGCATCCTCGAACATTCTCGCTTGAGTGGTCAGCAGACTGATCAGGGCAACGTACACATCCTCCGATCGTTCGTCGGTATCGACGATAGCCTCCAGCGCTGCCACCTGTTTCGCAAGCATCTCCTTGGCCGAATCCTCGTCTTCGCGTGCCAACATCGAGGCACGCGTTCGGATCAAACTCGACAGTGCGGTTTGGATCTCAATCGGGTACTCCGCTTCCAACGCTCGAACCTTCTCAATGGCTTGATCAGACCAATCAGAAACCATCTCAGGTTCGACAGCGTGAAGACCATAGATGTTGACCTGTTGAATCAAACTGCAGAGCTGTACCGCGGCGGAAGGCGAATCGGTCCGAGCGAGTTCAAACTCAACCGCGGCTCCAAATTGCTCCATTGCTTTGTCGTACTTGCGTGCACGAACAAACCCGGTCGCGATCGTTTGATGAAACGCCTTGAGCGGTTCCGCGACCACATCTGACTCCATTGCCGTCTCAAGAATCTTCGCTGCCTCAGCCGGCTTTCCCTCTTTCACCAATTGAAGAATTCGATCGGGAAGAGAGAGTATTTCGGCATCCACCTCGACTGGTTCCTCGTCAACCTCTTTTGATTCGGCCGACTGATCTTGCCCGCAAGACGTGGTTGGGAAGGCGAGCACGAAGCTCAACGGTGCCGCAAGCAAGGCAAAGGCCAGAAACTTTTGCAAACGCATCAAATGTTTTCCTTGGAAATTGATCGAACCGATGGTTTCCGCCTGCGGCCGATCCTAACCGGTCTCTCCAGCGAGCTGTTGCTGGCGATCAGCATCCGAAAGCCTATCCGCCCGAATCCAGGCACCGACGGTAGTTTCCAAGCCCGTAACAAGTCTCTGCTAGACTTGAGGAACTGATTGAGAACAGTCATTTCGCTCATTCCATCAACTTTGATCGTCGGATCGGAGTGCCAATTGCCCAAGCCAAATTCACTACCGCTTCGAATCCCTCGCATCTTGTTGATGATGCTTTTGCTCGTTGGGATTGGGTTATTGATTCACTCCAACCTGGAACTTTCGACGCTACGACGAATACACGCTGACCTTCGAGACGAAATTGGATTGCTGGAAGTCGAAGACCCGACACAGGTCACGATGGTGGCAGTCCCCACTCCCAACGATGTTGTGCCACCCGGAGTGGAGCAGGCTCACGTGTGGAGGTATCGCATTCACTTCCCTGCCAACTACGGGGCATCATTTTCGACACAAGGCGGACTCGTGGCCGCAAACTCTCCTCAGGGGCGTGGGGGTTCGAGTAGCAGCTGGGGCAATCCGAATAAGACGCCAGAAGAGTTGCTGACAACGATCGCCTTGGTCAAAAGCGACGGCAAATGGATATGCTGCCGAGACACCGGAGGTAGCTCTAGCACAATTAGCCTGCCAGACGATTTCGATCTGGAAAGCCTAGATGACTTGGTCATCGAAACTCCAGTGGCTCTAGGAGACAAATCCCGCTCATTCGAAACAGACGAAGCGATTTGCTTGATCCGTTTGCGAGAGAAAAATCTTGCCAAGAAACGAAATGGCGAAACTGAGAATGACCTGTATCGCGGCTTCCACCTGTACGTGTACGGCGATAAACACAGAGCAGCTTTTGACGCGTGGGCCAGAGGCGATACCACGTCCATGCAGGAGACGACTCCATGAGCGACGACGGCGACACCAGCGAACCAAAACAAACTGTTTCATCAAATGATCCCTTGCCTAAGGCAGCGGTGTCCTCCAGATCCCAGAGCAAACGAATTCAATTCGGCCTGCTGGAACTTCTGTTGCTAATGACAGTCGTTGCCGTTTGGCTGCCCGTGTATCTCGCGAATCGTGAGATTCCGGTGCTCGAGGCGGAGATCGAAAGCATGCGATTCGCAACCACGCAACTTGTCGTCGCCGATGACCAACAACTCAATGTCCGATCATTGCCTAGCATTTGGCACAGCATCGACAGTTGGAAGTACAGCGCACCAGCTGAAGCAGACCTTGAATTGCGACTGGCGACCGAGTCCATCAATCCGACAACGTTGCCGTCCAACTACCGAGCCACTGCGTTGCCAACTGGGGAACACTCGATTCATTTGAAAACGACCAACGATAGCGAAGGTTATCACTCCATCGTTTTCCTCGACGATGAAGTCATTTTGCAATATCACCACCCCAAATCATGGACTGACTCATCTGGCAGCTCAAGCTCCAGTGACGCTTCCGATCAATCCTCCGCGTATCCATTGGATCAGCCATTGAAGCTCAAGTTGCAAAGGCATTCCATCAGCCATCCACTCAAGCAATACAACTCGCTGCAGATTCCCGAGGATTACGACAGCAAAGGCAATTGCCTTTGGATCTCACCCACGTCAGTGGTTCCCGATCGAGCCCCCGTCTTTCATTTCCCACTGAACGACAATGCAAACGAAGGAATTGGCCATCGCCAGGGCATCAAAGTTGTTGTGTCCAACCAAACCGAACTGCGCGACGTCATTGGCATCTCGCCTTCCTTCGGCGCAACACTTGGTGACAATCGATTTACGCATCCTTACTTTCCACTTGGTGTATCGATCCGGCCTATCCTCGATGAACAGCCGCAGCCCCAAGCGTTGGACAAGTCAGAAGCCGCACCGTTTGCTGTCCCCCAATCGCTGAACGACACGTTGGAACCAATCAGACGTGACGGAGTTCGTTTTAAGAACGAACAGGTCACGGAGGCATCCATCAATGATGACGATACGAGAATGCGTGTCTTTGCTCACTACCAGCCGTGTGCGTCAGGAGCGAAACCAATCATCGAAATTCTCTTTGATGCCTCTCACCCCAACCGAGTCGGTTTTCTGCCGCACGCCTCGCCCGACAGCCTTCCAATGAAAGCCTGTCAATTCGTCACTCGTTTCGATTCCCAATTCCTTTGGCGTGAGATTGAGATGGTCGATAACGCCTCTCCCGAAGGATCAAACCAACCACATCGTCGGCCGCTTGCTTCACTTTATCCCAAGATCGACTTTGCGAAGCCGATCGCTCCGACTCCTGATAGCGTCGCTCCCTTTCCGTGGCGTAAGATTGCAAAATCCAGATTGCCACTCGCGACGATGCACGACTCTGCCGCCGAAATGAATCGTTTGACTCTCACGACCGACGTCCCCGATGTAACGAGTTTGGTATACCCGTGGGGTCTGCATCGCAAGTGGCGTTACGAAGGCATACCCAATCTCCAAACCTGGTGGCTTCCCAAAACTGATCCAAACAGCGACCAAGAAATTTCGGTTGAAGTGCGAGGTGGATCGTTCTTCCCAACTACACAGCACCTCGTTCCAGGAGGCCCGGTCGTACAAAATGTTCGGATCACCGTTCCGATGCCCGCAACAGATCCAGTGTGGCTGGAGATATCTGCCGAGCCAAAACCGGACGACGAATGAAACAATTGCGAACCGATGACAAGTTCAGCGAGATCGAAACAGATTGCTGGTCAGTACCTCGGTCACCATCGTCCGCAGCCCGCCGCCGTCCGCTTGGACGCGCACCAAGATGTCGTCGATCTCAAATTGATCAGCACGCTCCATGTGCCGGCCAGTCGAGTAGGCCAGCAGCTTTTCGATCAGACTCCGAGTGAATTGCTCGCGGCGGCTTTCTAGTAGCTTCTGTTTGAAATCGCCGAAATTCGTGAACTCTTCGCCGGAAGGGAACTTGCCCATCGCGTCGATCTTGGCCGCTTTGCCTTTCCCCTTGGCCTTCGGATATTTGTCTCGCCAACGCCCGATTGGGTCAAACGTTTCCAGTGCATACCCGAGCGGGTCAATGCTGCGATGACACACGGCACAGGTTTTGTCTTGGCTGTGTTTTGACAACCTTCCCCGAATCGTCGTTGATCCACTGACGTTGGCATCGATGCTCGGCACCTCATCCGGCGGCGGAGGCGGCGGAGTTCCGAGAATGTTCTCGAGCACCCAAACACCGCGAGTCACAGGCGACGTGTCGACACCATTCGCACTGACGGTCAACACACCGGCCATGCCCAACACACCACCGCGCTGGCGGTTCTCGTCCAGGCTGACACGTTGAAATCCATCGGCCAAACGCATCGTGTCCTTCTCAGGCAACCTGTAGAGCTTCGCCAGCTTCTTATCCACGAACGAATAGTCCGCGTCCAGCAGATCCGTCACCGGTCCGTTCTCATCCAACAAATGCCGAAAGAACAAACGCGTCTCCTGCTTCATCGACTCCGGAAGATTCTCGGCATAGTAATCGGGTACCGCCTTACGCGGCGGTGGCAGATTCCCAATGTCACGAAGGTTCAACCAACTATCGAGAAAGCCGTTCACGAATTCGTTGGAGCGATCTGATTGAAGCATTCGCTCGATTTGCTCCGTCAAAACGTCTGACTCGGTCAGTCTGCCTGATTTGGCTTCCTCAAAGAGCTCTTCGTCCGGCGGTGCAGCCCACAACGCATAAGAAAGACGCGACGCCAAGTCGAACGGCCGCAGCAACGTCTCGTCTTCCGGCGTGATCTCGCTGAGGTAGAGAAACGACGGCGAGCACAGAATCATCTTCAACGTATCGAGTGCAGCTTGTCGCGGGGTCGCGTCTTCCGACAACCTTTTGTTGTAGATCGACTCGATCCGATCGCGGTCCGCTTGTTCGAGCGTGCGGCGATAGGCACGTTGGCCAAACGCGAACAATTGGTCCAAAGCGTGGTCTTCCTGGAACCCGTCGTTTCCAAAAACGGCACGCTCCTCTTCGCTGCCGTTGGGCTCCTCCACCGGACCACGCACCTTGATCTCACCGATGCGAATGTGCGGCAATTTCCCTTGGCGAAGAAGCGATGTTCGGCTGACACCGACTTTGGGATTCTTGAACTCGTCCTTGTACCGGCGATTGGTTTCGATCACCGAAGCCCGTGACTCATACGGGCCGTTCGGAAAAATGAATCGAGGTGTCTGCCCCGCTTCGAGCCAAACGCGAAACGACAACCATTCAGGCTGCTCGTCAGGAACGATGGCAGTTGCCAGAATCGGCTCGATCGCCTGCGGGTAGTGAATGTGCCCCTTCGTGGCATCGCCGGGAACCACCGCGATTTGAAACGGTTCCGAGAAATCGATGCGGAAAATCTTGGGATCGTAGTGTGTGTCCCGATGCATCGCTTGGGCGTTCACCTCGATGTCGTAAAGCCCCGACACGGGGACACCTTCGAGGAAGTCTTCGATGTGTCCGTAGCCGCCTTGTCGTGTGTCGGTGTTGGGTTGCTCGTACAAACACAAGTATTCAAAATTGAAAACAGTTCGGTGTGCCCCCGACAATTCTTCGTACTGTTGAAAGTTGTCGGTGAAGTGCCACGACTTGGGTTCCGTTGAAGGTTTGCCAAGTCGCGTTTCCACCAATCGCGAGGCAGCTTGGAAATATTGGTCCAGCAAAAATCCCGAAGTGACCAACGATTCGCCAATCGTGTCGATGTGGTGACTCGTCTTTTCCTTCGGAAAGTCAGCGGTCAGTCCCAACGTGTCGACACGACGGCCAAACAGCGCCGCCAAAGTCACCTCGTATTCACGGTTGGAAAGTCGACGCATCACGGTACGGCCAGTGGAGCCTTCGAATTGACCGCGAGCTTCGGCAACGCTGCTTCGCAACTCTTGAAGCAAAGCCAAACGTTCCTCGTCGGTTGGTTGTTCGGAATCCTCCGGTGGCATCGTCTTCAGCGTTACCTGATCGATGATCTCATCCGTCGCGATCAGTTGCTGCTCGGACGAGATCGGAAGCTTGAACGACTCGAATTCTCGCTCGCCCTCCGCCGAGGCGTTGTCGTGACATTCCAAGCAATACTTCCCTAGAAAGTCCGCGACCACCGATGAAGCGTCATCGTCTGTCGTCGAGTCAGTTTCCTCCGCGAAGGATTCAGGCAAGTGCAACAGACACAGCACGACCAAGATCGCGAAACGCAAGTTTGACAGAAACGATCGACTCGGAAGTATCTGGCCCACGGTTATGAGAAGCTCCCGGTGCTGGTGCCAAACGACTCCGTTTGCACGCCCATTTTTTGAGCGATGTCGACATACAGGTTGCACAGCGGAACTTTATTACGGTTGCCGGAACCCACTTTCTTGAATTCACCGCGACCGTAGCCGCCACCTGCCAGCACGATTGGCAAGTCTGAATTCGTGTGCGAACTGCCGTTGCCCATTCCGCTGCCGAACAGCACCGCGGTTGAATCCAGCAATGACTGCTCACCATCCTGAATTGCCGCCAGTCGCGTCAGGAACTTTCCAAATTGCTCCAATTGGTAAGTTTCCAGCGTGAGCAGATGTGCGATCGTTTCCTCGTCGTTGCCGTGATGCGAAAGGCTGTGATAGGACTTGTCGATTCCCAGATTCTGAGGCAGGAAACTGCCCCCAATTTCCAACGTTGCGATTCGCGTCGAGTCCGTTTGCAGAGCCAACGCAATCAGCTCATACAACATCGGCAGGTCGTCGACCGTGTTCGTGTTCGCTGGCTTCTCGAACGGGGCTTCCGGTTTTGGTTGATCCGCCCACCGACGACGTACTTCGAGTTGCTTTTCCACTTCGCGAATCGAGCTGAAGTACTCATCCAGCTTGGATTGGTCTTCTTGATTGACTCGTTTCGAAAGCGAACCTGCTTCTTCCGTGATCGAATCCAGGATCGATGCCTGCAACGCATTCTCGTTGATCATTTGAGATCGCCGTTGCTCCGACTCCGTCATGAACAACCGGTCGAACAATTCGGCTGGTCCCGTGATCGGAGGCACGCGGACACCCGACTTGGTCCACGACATTTGGCAACCGCCGTGAATGCCTCCTTCTGATCCAACCGTTAACGATGCAAACCGAGTTTGCTTGCCAATTTCATCCGCGAGAAATTGGTCGATCGTCACGTTGCCATCGCGCCGGTTCTTCGATTCATGATGCAGCACACCTGATAGAAACGTGTGCACGGCGAAGTGCCCACCGCGAATTCCATGATCCAAACCACGATAGACGTTGATGTGTTCGCGGTTTTCAGCCAACGGTTTCAGCAGCGTTGTTTCTTCAAATTCGCGACCGGGCGTTTCCGGGAAAAAGTGCTTTTGTTGGAAGCCGAGCAAGTTGCCAACCGCAACGAATCGACGAGCCCCCGTCCCCGCACCGCGAGTCGACTGGACCGGTGAATTGTGATCAACCGTGTCGGCCATCAAAGACGGCAAACCAGGCAACGCCAGCGACCCGGCGAGAGAACGAAGAACAAAGCGACGACGACCGGGATTCTTTGGTTTGGACATGCTCATATTCTACTCGTTACGGAAAGGCGATCTGTTTCGGTAGGGCGATCTGGTCAACCAGGAACGGGTCTGGCTACTAGCGAACGGGGCGTGTGAACTGGTCGCGGATGGTTCCGTCCAATAGCAGACAAGTCCCATGCAATGCTTCCTTGGTGAATTTCAAGACAAACACGTGATGGCCCTGGTCAGCCATGCCGGGTGACTCCAAAAACCATCGGTCGGTCTTGGGAGTTCGCTGCGGCACACCTAAACCACCCTCACCGATGTAGACCACGCCGGTTTCATCCGATTTGCCATCACGGATCGGCACGGTGCGTTTGATGTTGTGACCGTCTGCTTCGCAGACCAAATCCACGTTGTATTTTTCAAACAGCGGAACCCAGCTCACCAAACCAGCCCCAGGTGTTTTGACCGCTGGATAAACCGGCCGATGGTACTGAGTGAGCAACCAACGATTGGAATTGCGAGACGCTTTGAGTTCCGCCTTCAACCATTGTGCTTGATCGCCAGCCGTGCTGGTTTCTGAATTCAAAGTCGTGAAGCGGACCTGAGGACTGAGATTGATCCCGTAGTAGTTCAAATCACCTTCAGGAAAACCAAACACTTCGTTGAACGGTTTACCTTTGTCGTGATTGCCTCGAGCGGGAATGATTGGCAATAAACGGCCATCTGAAGCGGTCGTCAACTCGTGGTCGGATAGCCACATCGACCAAAGCTCCATCTTCTTTCCGGTGACGATGTAATCTCCACCGTGGGCGAGTGCCAATATGTCATCAGACAAATCGTCGTTGTCGTAGGAAGACTCGACCAACGTCGCGATCATCTTGTTGATCTGTCGACGTGCATCTTGATCCGACCGAGAATCGCCCCCGTGCAAAATACTGAAGTCGCGGTCGGTCCCCGGTGCGGTCACAAAGTAGAAGACCGGTGACTCATTCGCGTCACTGACCATTTGCACTTCATAAGCCGTTCCGGGCTGCAGATCGGTCAAACGAGCATGGTGATAGTACGACTCGAACTCGCCGCCGGTGTAGCGTCCGGACTCAGCCAACTGTTCGGCCAAAGTCTCGCCACTGCCTTTGATTCGAAAACGAACCGAATGCGAACCTCCCGCTTCCTTGGTGCTCCAAGAAATGGTGGCCCTGGTCGCCGGGTCCGCGGTCCAAACGACTCGCCACTGGGCCGGCTGTGTTCCTATCAAAGGAGCGTCAGCTTGTGCGGTGCCGCCGCCCAACATCAGACAGCAAAGAATGCCGAGAATCGGCGAGCGCGTACGTTTCCTGGATCTCATCAGCGAGTCAATTCGAAGGTGGGTGGGGTGCGTCAGATGCCGTGTGGGACGGCAAACGCGGTGGGAGTTGGGGTGGTGGGAGTCGAGGCTATTTTCGCTTCACCGTCCAGTGGATCAAGATAACAATCGGAACACCACCGTTTGCGATCCGGATCAGCGTCTCGGGCCAAGCCTCCAACCCGAGAGCGGTCATTCTACTCGCTGCGGTCACCAAACCCCAAACGACCATGTAAAACGCCGCGAATCGGGAGCGGAAAACCAGCAAAACCAAGGCGACAAGGATATCAGCAATTCCGATCGCAACCAACAGTTTCTCCGCGGTCGCTTGAGTGATTCCCGCCTCCGTCCACTGCATGTCGGACAACAAAATCAGGTCAATGAAAGGAGCATAACACTCGTAGGCCTTGTACCCATGTGCCGCGAAGGTGAGCGAGGCGGCGACGGCCAATAGGATCACCGCGATTCGGGTCCGGGCTGGGGACACGCACGACGCAACGCCCATTCCGCCGCAAACAGCCAACGCCAACGAAGCGATGTATCGGACCGCATGTTCAAAAAGCGACAATTCCGCGAAGACCGCTGCTCGCATCATGTGAGCTGCAGCGATCAACAGCATCCAAATCGCGATCCAAACCGCTGCCGCCCGATCCATCCAACCTGCGATACGAGTCCAAGAAGATTCCCCCGACGACTTTCGTATCAACAAACCATTCAGACACAAAATCCCGCCGGCAAACAAAGTCGTCAAAGCACCCATGTTGTCGATCGAAAGGGCGATTGATTCCGGCCAATCGCGATCGAAATACAGCCATCCATAAACATCGCTTTCAGTTTCCAACGAAGAAAACAGATAGCGGGCTCCCAAACCAAAACACTGCACAACGACAACGACGCGCAAGCACACGGCCATCGCAAAGGAATGCGATGCTCGATCCTCGGGTGCTTCCCCGATGGAGGTGTCGTCAGTTGAGGTGGGTGGAGGCGAGGTGGGAGTGTTCATGGGCGGAGCATGATACTCCGGGGAACGCGAACGTGTCGTGGTGGCCATTGCCCTCGGATGCTTTCTCAGCTTTCAATTCATGTGATGCTGGTCATCACCAATTCGCCGCCGGCAAAAAAGTCTTGGCGAACTCAGAATCGCCGTTCTTTGATCGCTTCGTGTCCCAACGGCGAACGGCCGATCAGCAGCGCCGCCACCGCGCCCGCAATGAATCCGCCCGCGTGAGCCCACCATGCGACTCCCCCCGCTTCGCCACCGGCGAGCGAACCCAGACTGTTGACCAGCTGAATCACAAACCAAATTCCGAGGAAAACCGGGCCGGGCAAGACGAACGTCGGAAAGACAAACATCAATGGCAAGACGGCCAACACTCGAGCATGAGGATAGAGAAAGGCATACGCTCCCATCACACCGGCAATCGCACCACTGGCGCCGAGTGTCGGCACGGGACTGGCCGGATCACTGAGCAAATGAGCCAGCCCAGCCAAAACGCCCGTCCCAATATAAAGCAGTGCATACCCAAAGTGCCCCAGTCGGTCTTCGACGTTGTCACCGAAAATATACAAGAACCACATATTGCCCAGGAAATGCATCCATCCCCCGTGCAGAAACATGCACGTGATCAAGGTCGCCCAAGCGGGCACCGCGGGAGGACCGATCTCTTGGCGGATCTCCTGGATCTCGACACCGCGAGGAGTTTGCACCGCGACTCGATGCTGCATGACCGGGGTCGCATCCGGGTCGGTCAATCGCAGCGGCACCATTGCGAATCCGCTGACGATTCCTTCGCTTTGGTCCGACGAAGCTTTTTGTGCCAAAAACGCCAGTGCGCACAAGCCGATCACCAAATAGTTGATCACCGGCGTGGTGCGACTGGGAATGTCATCGCGGAGAGGAATCATAGAAAAGTCACCGCAAAGGTGGTCGTGAGTGATGTTGTCGAATTTGATTGACCAAACGAAACGCTGGAGCATGCGATCGGACGAGATTGACGAGCTTGCTGGTCGATGTCTTCCAGTGAGGTGCAATCAAACTTGGTTGACCGCCCGCACACCAGAGATCATTCAACACCAACGTCAACACACCGGGTTTCGCAACATTGTCTTCGTTCAGCTTCATCGGTGAACCGCGATAGCGATCACGCAAATCCAGTTCCGTTTCTGAGAACACAACATCGTCGTCGTTCAGTTTTGGAACCAAAGGCGACTGAGAACGCAGCGTGACCGCCAGCAGATACCGCATTCGGGCCAGAGCCGTCGAGCGGTTTCGTCCTTGCTGTCGCTGCTCCGTCGCTTCCGCGGTGATCGCACCAATTTCAGCGACTCCTGAATCAAATGTCAGAAACGCTCCCGAGGCGGTTCGGTTTCGATGTTGTCCGCCCGGACCACTGCGAGACTGTGTGCGTAGTTGGCAGCGTTTCTCTAACTCTTCCACCGTCCAGAAACAAGGATGAACACCATCCGCGATCGGAAGCGACATCCGTTCGCCAAGCGACGGCCACGATGGCTTGGAATCGGGGGATGGCTTGGAAGAATCAGACACAGCGAAGGCAACAAATCGGTTTGAACGGCGGGCTCAGATGCCCATCAACCGTTCGATTGTATGCTTTGCATCTTTCCACAATGGTTGAGGCGGCAATCGCAGCACCGCTTGGCAAATGGCTCCGTCCCAGCGTAGCAACACGTCCAGGTCTCGATCAGTGGTCGACGGTTCGCGGATCATTTGTTTGCCGGTGGCCTCGCTCATGCTTTCGATGGGAAAGTCGCACACCGCCTCATAAGAACGCTCTTCCTGTGCTTTGGGTGCGGAAAGAGAATCGCTGGCCAGTTCCATCGGCGACACACTTCGAACGCTTGTTGACAGTCTGCTTCCCGGCATCGTCGGCGATGTCAATCGCACCGGTGAACCTTTCGCGATGCGTTCTCGATCCATCGCGTCAATCTTCAACACGACTTCCAGTCGCGCCTGCGACGCGACGCGACACCATTCGATACGGTCTTCCGTGGTTTGCCCAACGGTCGGACGAAGAGTGAACGGATCATCCATTCTCCAGTCACGTTTCTCTGCGGCCGCGGCGGTCGATTTCGAAGGGGGAAGAATTAAACCAGGTTTGGGACTTAACAAACGCAGCGCGTCGAGCCTCTTCTGGAGCTGCATTTGATTCGATGCCAACGAGGCCGATGCCGCCTCCAACGTTTGCCAGTCTCTCGTCGATGTTCCGGTTCGCAGCGAAGCCAATCGCGTGGAATGCACACGTTCCTGAATCACGGATTGTTGCCCGCGTGTCTTTTCGAATTTCAATGCCAACGCGGGATCGTAAATCTCCGCCAACCGCTGACCGACTTCCACCCGATCACCCACACGAACGTCGACCGTTTGGATCACACCGCCTCGAGGCAAATAGACCGACGCGGCATCTCGAACACGAACGACACCTGTGATGTGTCGATATCGCGGGAAGGGAACCATCAGAATCGAAATCCCGACGATACAAAAACAGATTGCCAATCCGACTCGTCGTCCACCGGGAACTCCCGTCCAACCACCGCTTCCGTGAACCATGCGAAAAAGCGACTGAACACCGGACATCGCATAGCGAACCGCACCGAACGCAACGATGACCATGGCGATTCGCCAAAGTCCCCATCCGGCGGCCCACTGCAAGACGAAGGTTGCAATCGCGATGCTGATTGAGATCCGGTACAGCTTGGACGCCAAGTGATAACCGGCCATCGCCCAGACCCGTTTGCCAAATCGAGTCCACCGAGCGAGCGGCGAGACGAGGATCAATCGCAATCCGCGTCGAGCTTCCTCTCGTAAATTTGCGGTGTCCAACAAGTCACTGAGAATGAAATAGCCGTCGTATCGCATCAGCGGATTCGCGTTGAACAAGACGGTGCTGATCCCACAAACCAAAACCACGTTCATCGCGGTCATGCGAACGTCATGAGACGGCGCCAACCACCAAACCCACAACGCCACCATCGCAATGATCCACTCGACCCAAATCCCCGCGGCCATCACCGCACCGCGTCTGGTGGCGTTGGGTTGTCGCCAAACATCCGTGACATCGACATAGGGACACGGCATGAAGCACAACCACCAAATTCCAATCACACCACAGCGTGATCCGAATCGCCGGCAAAGAACCGCGTGGCCTAACTCATGAGCGGTCTTGGTCAACACGAACGTTGCCGCAATGGTGAGTGGCTGCAGCGATGTCAGGTAGCCATGCAGCGAAGGCACCGCTCCAGCCCACTGCTGCCATCGCACCATCCAAAACAACAGCGAAACCATTCCAGCAATGCTGAACAGAAAAATGGCCAGCGGCGAAAACAGCAACCCGCTGATCGGAACCAAGCGTCGAGCCACCGGATCAATGGATGCCAGCGGAATGCGAAACGACAGAGGCGACTGAAGCCACCGCGACCGGACATTGATCGTTTCGGTGCTGCCACGTTTCAGCCAGCCCGCCGCTTTGGCCTGTGCCCAATACGTCGCTTCGGTTGGCGATGTTTGCCCGTGTCCTTGGGACGTGGATCCTACAAGTGATTGCCAAATGCGTTTGGTCGTGCGAGCGAAGCGGCCGCCAATGTCATCGACGATGACCAATCCGCGACCATCGGGCAAAGGCAACGCGTGCAAGTCCTGACGCAGAGCCGATGATTCGCGGCCGGAATTCATGGTGGATTCCGAACCGCCCATCACCGCGTTTTCCCGCGAAAGGTTTGAGGCTGATCGAGGTTCATCCGCCACGCCATTTCATCGCGTGAACGATAGATTCGCATGGTGACTTGGGCCCCCGGCAACAATTGCCAATGCTGGTCAACGCTGTGCCCTGAACCAGGAACGATGGCGGTTCGCGGAGGAATCGAACCATCATGCGTTTGCCGGCGGTTTTGAACTTCCGCGTGCAGGCGGAAACGGTTCCCGGGCAAACGAGTCGGATCGACCGATGTGATTTTACCCGCCAACATTTTCGCGGTCCCATCGACTTCGTTGCCCCAATGCACACTGACGTCCAATCCGACGCAGGTTGCCGGCGAAAGTTCATCTGCACCCACCAGAGCATGCAACGTCAGCTCACCTGCGGTGGCAACGGTAACCCAAGGTTGTCCCTTCGCGATCCATTCCCCCGTTTCGCGATGCACCGTCAAAACGACTCCGTCAATCGGACTGACACATTCGAGTTGTGCCAGTTCGTCATCGATCAATGCCAAATCAGCAGCGGCAAGTTGCGTGTCGATCTCGGCTTGACGAATTTGTTTTTTTGTCCGAGCGACTTCCAAACGAGCGCGTTCGACCGCCAATCGCATCCGTCTCAACTGATTGGACGACACCGCCCCGTTGAACTTTTGCTCGGTCGCGTTGCTGGCGTCGAGTTCCGCCTCGGCTTCGGCGAGCGACGTTTCCGCGAATTGCATTTCAAGGTTGTCACTGGTGATCAGCTTGGCCGACTCGTATTGCAGCGATGCCGCTCGACGCCGAATGATCAGCGACTGCGAATCCAGTTTGCCCAACACATCCTTTTGCCGAACAAACTGGTTTGGACGCACGCTGGTTTCAGCAACCGCACCGCTTTGTAGAGCCGGCACGTCGATTTGTTGTTTGAAGTCAACGACGACATCACGAACTTCGACAACATTGGTTTCAACCTGACGTTTTTCAGCTGGTTCGGCGGCATGAACCGATGCGACTCCCCAACCAGTGATCGCAAGCAAGCACACGATGGCTTTCAATGCGTGACATCTTTTTATTGCATGGCACATCAGAAATAGCCTCCCCATTGGACTTGGCACCAATGCACAACGTCCTGAACTAAGAACCAACCCACCGGAGTGTGTCCACAATGCAGCGTGACACGAGCGGGCATTTCGGCGAGCGGTTGATCACCGAGCGTGGGCGGTTGGTCCAAACTCAATCGCATCACCACCGATGGTGTTCCATCTGTTGGGTCGGGCACGATGGGACCAAACCGCTCCGCTGCGGCAACCAGATCCATCTCACTGGACCAAGCCGTCCCGACGTCAGCGGTCAATGTTTCGGATTGCAATGCCTTGTCGACGGTCTGCAATCGAGTTTGCGGAACGCGAGCATCGACGACCCAGGCCGAGTCTTCCGCGATCACACTCAGGACATCATCTCCGCGACGCAGCGGACGGTTGGCCAAACGTTCCTGCAATCGCCAAGCATCGACACGCCCATCACGCAGGGCTCTCAAGACCAGCCGGTCCTTCGATTCTCGAATGATTTCGAGTTGCCGGCGGATGGATTCGATTTCTTCTTCGACTTCACGTCCGTCATGAATCGATTCTGAATTGGATTGAGCGGACGGACGTGACATCAAAGTTTGGTTGACTTGTTCTTGCTGTCGCAGCAGCACGGCTTGCCGGCCGAGCAAACTGGTTTCCTGCTCTTGCAAGTCCGACGACGTAAGCGTCGCCAAAAGATCGCCTCGCCGCACCATTTGTCCATGATTCACATGCAACGAATCCACAACCGCGTCGCTGGCGGCGTGATACGTGTCCAGCTCGACCGGGCGAATCACTCCGGTGACCGGCACCAAGCTCGGCATCGGCAAACAAACCAAAATGGCGATGACAACCATCGCGGCAAACCAAGTGGCGGCCTTTCGGACGCGAGAACGATTTGCTCGCAAACGCCGAGCGCGATACGAGACGCTGGTATTTTGAACCGCATCGGTGGAGGCTGAATCAGGTTCGACGAGCAAACGCGAAAACCAACGACCGCCCGGAACCGATTCGATGCGGCGCGCGGCCGTCCACGCGGAGGCTCCTCCGACGAGCAATCGGTTCAACGTGCCCCAGTAAACTTCTTCGGACAAGTGCTCCGCTTCATCCGACGTGAATCCAACCAGCCGCCAATGCGAATCGGGATGCGCCGCAACGACCCAGGAGGGTTCGCTGGTGGAACGCGTCGGTACCGATTCGGTCGGAGCAGATTCGGTTTCATCAGAACCTGACGGCGAGGCTACTTCGTGGCAATCTGCGAACCACAAACCATGTTGCGGTTGCAGGCTGGACTCCGTTGCCGATCGGATCGCCTTGGCAGCTTCACTGTGTTGGTCGATGCGATCAACATGGCTGACCGCGACGATTCGTGGCTGCGTCGTATCCACTCGGCACAATGCAACACGAGGCAGTCGCAACAACTCAGCCGCGGCGTCGACCCAAGCGGCCTGGATCATCGCCGTCGACGTCATTCGATGCAAACGCTCCACGGCGGCATCGACACGATCGGTCGCCTCAAGCAATTGACTGAGCTTTTTCAGCCGACGCATCCGCAGGAACTCGCCCGCGAGATCCGACATTTGAGCGAGGAAGCGAAGAGCACCGCGTTGGCTCGCCGCGGTTCCGCCTTCGTCCAGGAAGACTTCGATCAACCCTTCCGGCAACGACGTCGACGGGTCGATACGAATCGGCACAATCGCCGCAGGGTAAGGCATTGGATTGGCGGGAACGTCGATCTGGTCCGCACCCGGTGTGGGCGGCACCACGACGGGAATCCCGTCGGTCGCAACTTCTGCCAGCAAGCATTGATGGACCAGTTCAGCCTCATCCACCAGCGCGGAATCAGTCACACGGCCGAGACGATGCTCGACGACATAATCCTTGGCGGTGGAGTCGCCTTGCAGAGGACGCGTCCAAATGACCACGCCATGACCTGCCATTGCACGCAGAACGCGGTCGGCAAGAAACCGAAAGTACTCGGCCCGTTTGCGAGGTTCGTGCGACGCCGCAGCGACCTCGCGAACAATCTGTGTGATTTCCTGTCGGGCTTGGTCGACCAGCGATTGAGCCGATGGATTGCCGGCCCCCGCGTTCATGGGACCGCGCGTGGAAGAGCCGTTTCCAGCAGATCCAGATGGTGCGGACCCACTGGGTGCAAAGACAAACGGCTCGCTGGACGCGGTCGACGTCATCAATTTCCCATGAGATGCGTGATTTCAATGGATGGATCAACGCCAACGGTTGCCACCAAACGATCCACTGCTTTCGCCTTGCGGAGTCGACACCGAATAGCGACCGCTGGACTTAACCGAAGGCGGCATCCAACGAGGCTTCGATGCGTCCTCGTTCATACGTTCTGGATTGACTCGTGCGATCGGCGTGGAATCGCCAGCAGGAATCGGCTCCACGTTCGAGCGATCTTCTTCGCGATTGAGTTGGCGGACATACCACGAGGACGATCCATTGTTTGCCGCCGGTGATGGACCGGTCACTGCAACTTGTCCGGTCGCGTTCCAACCCGACGAAGAACGAGCCGAGTCGCGTTGCATCGTGCCGACTGCGGCAAGGGCGGTGGCAGGTGCAACTTGCGATTGAGCTGCCGAGTTCGTTGGCCCGGTGGCACTCGCCAAAGCAATGTCGCCGGTCGAACCAGGTTGGCTTCCGCGAGGAGTGCGTTTGGCAAATTGAGCAACGGGACCGCTGCCGGCTTCGACCCAAGCCAACCAATAATCTTGAAGTTCGGCCAACGAATCGTAACCGTAGTGCTTTTGAACGTTGTTGGTCCACGATCCGCGTTGCATGTATTCGCCCAAGAAATCGATGAACGTTTCAGGGCCTTGTTGCTCGATCAAAAATCGGCACACCGAGTAACCTTGGGCGTACATCGGCAACACATCCGATGGGTACTCGGTCAACAAGAACAACTGATTCATCGCGATGCCGCGACGCGTTGAGAGGAACTCACGCAGCTTGGCTTCGTGTTTGGCTTTTTCTGAATCGTGTTCGACCGTGGTGCAGATGCCTTCGTCGGCCCAACGTGGCAACGGACGACCAAAGTGAGTCGCCAAAACCGTGTGGGTGACTTCGTGAGGCAACACGCTGTCGAGAATTCGCTCGGGAGTTCCCACGACTTCCATTTGAAAGTCGCGAACGGGAGCGGGGTTGTATGTGGTCACACCTTGAGCGGGCAAGTTGCCAGCCACAACGCGAACGGGGCAGGGGGTTGGCCACGGAGGCAAGGGTTGGCCGGTCCAGTAGCTCGCCAGGTCGTCGCGGTACTTTTCCGCGGCATCACCAACGGCTTTTGCTAGCTGCTGGGAGGGGGCATCGACGATGAAGTTGCGGGTCCGATAGTTGGCCGCGTCGGCTTGGTCGGCCAATCCCGCCAAGACCGCGAAACAGACCACAACGGTGCTCAGCCATCTCTGAACATCGAGACGTGCAGATACGAATTGGCGGATGTTTTTGGCTTCCATGCCGAAGGACTCCGTTCCGGTGGCTGTGCGTCAAAAGGGCGGACCTCGAATCATTCTCGGTCGCGTTCGGGCGAGTTTAGGGGAAGCGGTCAGTTCGCCGATAGGCAGAAATGGACGAGCCCAAAAAAATGGACTCGCGTCAGAATCCCCTGAATTGCTATGCAAACGATCTCCGCCGCGCTGATTTCGCGTGGGTGGATCTTCCCATCTTGGAAACGCGAATATGTCTGCTGCTAGTACCGGTACCAGCACCTCCGCCGCCGCGGGTTTCACATCCAGCGAACGGTCCGCCCAAATCAGTGAAAGTGCCAACGAGGGCTACAACTCGTTGGACGTCGACAGTTTCTTGAAATTGTTGATTAACGAATTGCAGAACCAGGACCCGTTGGATCCGGTCGACAACGCCCAAATGGTCCAGCAAATCGGCCAGATTCGCGAGATCGGGGCGACGGATCAATTGACCAATACTCTGAGCGATCTGTCCAACAGCCAACAACTGGTGACCGCCAGCGGGCTGATCGGACGCACCGTTTCTGGGCTGGCGGACGATCAATCCAACACAACGGGTGTGGTCGACAAGATCACGGTTGAAACAAATGAAGACAACCAAGCACGTTCGGTCAAAGTTCACGTGGGTCAGAAGACGATGGAGATAGAGAATATCCGTCAAATTCAAACTGAGTAAAGTTTACCGATTAGATCGGCCGATCTTCAGTTTTGAGTTTGCGTTGTAAGACCTACTGAAAACCGTGGAGACGTTCGCCGATGGGACTTCAATCAGCCCTGACGACTGCCCTGACCGGACTGAGTGCTGCTGAAACACAGATCGATGTGATCGGCAACAACTTGGCCAACGCGCAAACGGTCGGTTTCAAATCGTCCGACGCGGTCTTCGCCACTCAGTTTCTTCAAACGTTGTCACTTGGTGCGGGTCCTTCGGCCAACAACGGTGGTACCAACCCTCGACAAATTGGTTTGGGTGTTCAAGTCGCTGAAATCGCGGCCAACCACAACCAGGGCACGATCGAGATCAGCAGCAGCAGCAGCGACCTCGCGATCCAAGGCGATGGATTCTTCCAAGTGCAGGCCGCCGACGGCGAAAAGCTGTACACACGCAACGGTATCTTCAAACTCAACAGTGACGCCGAACTCGTCAACGCGACGGGGCAGCGATTGCTCGGCTACGGCATTGACGAACAATTCCGTTTGCAAACCGATTCGCTCGTTCCATTGTCTGTTCCGCTGGGAACCAAAACCGTTGCCAAGGCGACCGAGAACGTTTCCTTCGAAGGCACGTTGACTCCCGAAGGCGATGTCGCGACCGCCGGACAGGTCATCGAAAGCCTTCACTTGGGTGACAGCCAAGTCCCACGTCCTGACGCCAGTGGTGTCTCGATTGAATCGTCTCCAATCGCCGATCATACGTCGGTCACGGGAACCGTCGGCGCCGGGTCGCTGACTGCGGGAACGTATCAATACAAGTTTGCTTTGGTTGATGCGAGCGGCAACGAATCCGCACCAAGTGCCGCGCGAGCGTTCACCGTTGGTGCCAACGGCAACGTCGATCTGGGCAACCTGCCGCAGGATCCGTTGGGTGGCGATTTCCCAACGGTCAACATTTACCGCACAGGCCCTAACGGAACCGAGTTTGAATATCTCGCTTCCGCAGCTGCCGGTGGCACGTTCAACGACGATGGCTCAACGGCTCTGTCTGGCACACCAATCAACGAAGACACGCTGACGGGCAACTACACCTACATGGTGACCTACTACAGTTCGGGCGACCCTGAAAGTCGTCCGAGTTCGTTCCTGGGTCCCAAGAGTGTTGTCGATGGTCGCATCACGCTCAGCGATTTCCCAACGCCTCCGACACCTCCGGCTGGTGGTGGCTTTCCCGCTTACGATTCGATTCGAATCTATCGCAACCTTGCCGGTGACCAAAACAACTTCTATCTCGTCGGCGAGGTTGCTCCCGGTGATACCTTCACCGACTCGGCAACGGACGAACAAATTTCGGACCTGGGCGATCCTGGCAACCAATTGCTGGACATGGATGGCCCCGCCGTCAACTCCAACACATTGCTGACCGATGTGCTGCGTCGCGATGGAATGACATACGAACAAGTCTTCAGCGAAGGCACACTGAGCTACACCGGTCGCAAGGGTGGTGCCAACCTGGGGACGAAAGAGCTGGAGATCACCTCAACCAGCACCATGCAGGACCTGCTGGACTTCATTTCGGATGCTTCGGGGATTCAGACCCTGCAAGTCGACTCGTCCAACCCGATTCCTCGTTCTGAAAACAACATCACGGGCGAGTCCGGCGACTTGGTTGCGGGTGCGTATATCCAAGACGGCAAGATCCGATTGGTGTCCAACAACGGCGAAGCCAACGCGGTCGATATCGAACTCTCGGCGTTCCGCTTGACGGACGAACTGGGTCAGATTTCAACTCCCAACTTGGCCTTTGGAACGTTGCAAGAAGCGATCGGGCAAAGTGCATCGAGTGACTTCGTCGTTTACGATTCGCTTGGTGTACCAATCAACGTTCGTGTTTCAGCGACGCTGGAAAGCCGCACCGACCAAGCCACAATCTATCGCTGGTATGCGGACAGCCCTGACAACTCAGTCTCAGGCAGCACCGACATCACGGTGGGAACAGGTTTGATTCAGTTCGACGGCAACGGCAACTTCGTGACCGCGACCGAAGAAACGATTTCGATCAACCGTCAGGGTCTGCCCAGCGTATCGCCGATGCAGTTCGAGATGGACTTCTCGCTCGTTTCGGGTCTGGCGACTGATGAAGCAACCTTGGCAGCGACTCAGCAGGACGGTAGTGAACCCGGGGTGTTGAACAGCTTCATCGTCGGTGAAGACGGCACGATTCGCGGTGTCTTCAGCAACGGTATTTCGCGTGACTTGGGTCAATTGCAATTGGCTCGTTTCGCCAACCCCGCCGGTTTGGAAGCTCGAGGTTTGAACCTGTATGCCGAAGGCGTTAACACGGGTCTGCCCGTCACCGGTCAGCCTGGTGAAAACGGCATCGGCACGGTGATCGGTGGTGCCTTGGAATTGTCCAACACGGACATCGGCAAGGACTTGGTCGAGCTCGTTCTGGCCAGTACACAGTACCGAGGAAACAGCCGAGTGATCACGACCACCCAGCAGCTCATCGACGAACTGCTCAACCTGCGACGATAGTGATCGAGAGCCAACGACCATCGTGACTCAAAGCCGATCCTCTCGTTTGATTTGGCTGGCGCTGCCGGGATGTTTCTCGGTCGCACTGGTTGGGTTGCTGGTTCCCATGCCCGTTTCGGGTCGCATGGCTGGGTCGATCGGCAACATGGCCCACGCCCCACTTTTCGCGGGGCTGACCATGTTGACGCTGGTCCTGCTGCAAACCATGCGGCCGCAACCGTTTGGTTCATCAACGTGGATCAAGAGATTGCTCCTGGTCGCCGCCACATTGTTTGTCGCGGGAATCTTGGTCGAAATGCTGCAGGGCATGATCGGCCGGTCTGCTTCGGTTCACGACGCCATCGCCAACGGGCTTGGCATCTTGGCCGCGTCGGCTTGGTTCGTGGCCGGTGGATTGTCATCCACTGTTGGGAGACGATCGCTGCAATTGTTGGGTGCCATCTTCATCGGGCTGACATGGTGGGGCCCGATCGAGATCATTCGCGACTGCCTAAAAGTCGAATCCGACTTCCCTCGCATTGCGTCATTCGAAACGCCGATCGAGATCACTCGTTGGCATTTCAATCGCGGACGTCGAGGACGCACCACGTCGAACGTGACCGATGGTGAGTTCGCATTGAGGTGGTCGCCGAAAGACGCACCTCATCCCGCGATGACGTTATTGGAGGTTGCCTCGGATTGGTCCGATGTCGAAACGTTGGAACTGGATATTGTCCTGATCGCGAAAAAGGGTGCGGCTGATGCGAGTCAGGCAGTGAGCTCCGATCCGGTGGCATCGGATGCAAGCTCAGACGATTCCGTGAAGTCCGAGCCAGGGACCTCGACCCCGGCAATTTCAAATCCAGTCACCCCAAGTGCGACGACACCCGATCGAACTTGGGAAGTGATCGTCAAAGTCATCGATGAAGACCACAATGACTACCACCACGACGTCGCGAAACACTATGTGACGCTCCGATCGGGCGAACCTCAACACGTGATATTCCCTCGTCAATCCATGATCGACGGACCGAAAGATCGCAAACTGGACATGACGCGTATCAAGATGGTGAGTCTGTTGATCTCCGAGCCCGGGCCTGGGATCGAACTCAATGTGGATCACCTGCACGCGACCTTGAAGCCATCCGGTGACCCACCAACACCATAAAACCACATCAGATCGGAACCCGTCTTCGGCCGACCACCCGTCCTTGTGCCCGTCCTTGTGAATGGGTGGTGGCCGAATGGATGGCTCGTTCCAATCTTTTGGAATTGAACTACGATACGCTATCCCCGCATTTTCCTTCTGAACCCACCGCAAGCTCATGATCCGCACCGATGACCTTCGTATCGGCGCCATCAAAAATCTGATGTCCCCCAGTGAATTGCTGTCCGAAATTCCTGCCAGCGATGCGATTTCACAAACGGTCGCGGACGGTCGAACGGCGATCCAAAACGTGCTTCAGCAGAAGGACGACCGTTTGCTCGTCGTTGTCGGACCGTGCTCCATTCACGATCCGGATTCCGCTCGGCAGTACGCCGAGAAATTGGCGGTCGAGCAAAAAAAGCACGCCGGTGAGCTGTTGATCGTCATGCGGGTTTACTTCGAAAAGCCCCGAACAACGGTCGGTTGGAAGGGTCTGATCAACGACCCCAAACTCGACGACAGCTTCGAAATCAATCACGGATTGCGAACCGCTCGGCGTTTGCTCAGCGACATCAACGCGATGGGCCTGCCGACGGGGACCGAGTTCTTGGATTTGATCAGCCCGCAGTATGTGGCTGATTTGGTGGGCTGGGGTGCCATCGGAGCACGCACGACCGAGAGCCAAGGGCACCGCGAATTAGCGTCGGGGCTGTCTTGCCCGGTCGGATTCAAAAATGGAACCAGTGGCAATGTTCAGATCGCTGTCGATGCGATTTGCTCCGCTCGGCGTCCACACCACTTCCTATCCGTCACGAAAGAAGGCACCTCGGCAATCTTCGCGACGACCGGAAACCCGGACTGCCACATCATTTTGCGTGGCGGAAAACACACCAATTACGATGCCGCCAGCATCGACATGGCATCGGGCTTGCTCGAAAAAGCAGACCTGCCAGCGCGAATCATGATCGATTGCAGCCACGCCAACAGTCGCAAAATTTTCAAGCGTCAATCGTACGTTTGTCGCGACATTTGTGCTCAGGTGTCCGATGGCGACCAACGCATCATGGGCGTGATGATCGAGAGCAATTTGCTCGAAGGCAACCAAAAGCTCAGCGCTTCGCCATTGGTCAAAGGCCTAAGCGTCACCGACGCGTGCATCGGTTGGGAAACCACCGAGCAACTCTTCAGCGACCTGAGTCAATCCGTCGCCGCACGTCGCAAAGTCGGCTGATCAACGCCAAACCAGCTCCACTCGAATGACGGTTCCGACCTGTTGAATTGGTTCACTCAGGTTGGGCCGTGATGGTCCACGGCGTCACGGTCACTTCGGTGCCCGCGGTCTGACCGGCACCGATCGTCAGACGCAATCCCGCGGCATTCGCACGCTCGCGCATCAGCGTGATCCCATGTGATGATTTCGACACGGATTGCCCATCCAGCCCAACACCGTTGTCTCGGATGGAAACGGTCCAACCATTCTCGTTCGCCTGCCAGCTTACGACCAACTCGGTCGCATCCGCGTGTCGCACCACGTTGCGAACCGCTTCACAAACAATCCGGTAGACCGCGATTGAATGTGTCTCCTGCCAGTTCAGTTGTGCACTGGCATCCAGATGCATCCATTGCACCGACAACGATTTGGCATCGTTGGACGTCAGCACCACCGATTCAAGAAACTCTTTCGCGGCGACCAACGGGCCTGACGAAAAATCACTCGGTAAGGCGGCACCGCTCATGATCCGACGAGCGATCTCGCGGGCTTGGTCGATCCATTGAGCCGGCTGATCAAGCTTTGATTTCAGCTCGGGATGTTGCCGTTGAAGCGATGCGAGCGATCCCGCCGCGGCAAAGAGATACGGCAACAAATCATCGTGCAATTCGCCAACCATCGTTTGGCGTTCAGCCTCGAACGCCCGCATCCGCTGGGAATCATCGGGCTCTGCTCCGGGTTGGTCCGGAGCCTGATCGAACGCGGATTCGCCGTCGGGCGTCATTTCTTGCCGCCGAACCAGCCCTTTTTGTCAAAGCTCGCCACGGCAACTTCTTGATCGCCTTGGATGTCGATCAATTTGCCCAGGTTCACAATGCGGAAGACTTCCATCACCAACGGCGACACGTTGCAAAACTTCAGCGCGACGCCTTGGGCTTTGCAGCTCTTGTTCAGCAAAATCAATTTGTTGATCATCGCCGACGACATGAATGCCAGCCCGGAGAAATCGATCAGCATTTTTTTGTGGATCGCTTGTGGCACGATCTCTTGCATTTCGCGGCCCACAACCTCAATCCGTTGGGCGTCGCGGAGGGCATTGTCGGTGAATCCGACGATCAATACTTCACCCTGCATTTGCTCGGTGATGGCTGACATGTGAGTTTGCTCAGAACGACAGGAGGAAATACAGGAAGCGTTTGGGCAACGGTTGCCCCCCACTTGGTGTCTGGGGCATCGCCAACACCCGCGATGGGAGTTCCGACTCGATACGAATCGTTGAGCAGGGTTGGTCGACGGGTGCAAGTTTAGCGGGCTGGGGGGATCGAGACAATTCGGGCTTCACTTGGGACCCCGTGTTTCACTATGACCGAACTGGGCAGGATCGCATCCATCGCTCGCACATTTTCTGCCCACTTTTTTCACCCGCAATTCAGGTGTCCTCGTGACTGCCGCTTCTCCTCGCTATGACGATGACGCTCGACGCGCCGCTTCATTGCGACGTGTGGCAATCGTTCTGAAAAATTTGCCACGACCGGTCGCCGCGAAATTATTGGGCGAATTACCGGTCGAATCGCAGCAACGCCTGCAATACGAAGTCGCCTCGCTCGACGAAATTGACCCTCTCGAACACAAACGAGCCCTGGAATCCTTCGCTGGCTCGATGCGACAAAGCCGAACGTCCGCCACCAATCGTGGAAACGCCGGCAATCCGGTCGACGAGATCGTGTTCAGTCGAACCGCGACGGATCAAACCAATCGAACGCCATCGCGTTCGGCGGCCGAAAGCCCGTCGATGGGACCGTCGCACGCATCGCCCTCGGGTTCGACGAACCAATCATTCGAATTCATGGACACACTGTCCAACGACGACGTCCGAGGCCTGCTACAGAGCGAGCACCCTCAAACGATTGCGGTCGTGATGGCATCGATCGATCCGCGAAAAGCTGCGGCGATTCTGCCTCAATTTCCACCACGACAACGACAGGACATCCTCAGCCGAATCGGTCGCCTGCAAGAGTTCCCGGACTCGATGATCGAAGATTTGGCGAGCACGTTTCGAACCAAAGCCGAAGCCCTGATCGCTCGTTCGCAAACCAATCCACTGCAAGACTTGATCGACGCGTATGCCCCCACCGAAGGCTGGGATCCGGCACAAGCGGCTCGCCATGTACCAACCGAAGCCGCCGCAGTGTCGCCTCGATTGAAAGCCATCCTTTCCGAGATGACACCCACGCACGAAGCGTCTTCGCCTAACGCTGGCCCCCATTCCCACACCGGCAATCATTCGCTTCCGCCAACACCGGCAAACCCGAATGCTCGTCCGGAGAACTCGCCGGTTGTTGCTGGCCCGGCACCGACGCTTCGGGTCCATTCACCGGATGAAACTTCGCCGGTCGCAGGTCACGATCGTCCGAACACCACCGCGGCCTCTCCCGCATCAGGCCTCGCCACCGACGAGATTCATCAGCGGCTCATCAAGATGAAACCGCGACTGCTGTGTGAAGCACTCGGACGCGTGCCGACTCGCACCGCGATGTTATGTTTATGCGGATTGCCTAACAAAACGGCAGACTCCGCCATCAGCGTTCTGCCGCGACAACAAGCCAACCAGGTTCGCAATCAACTGGCCAACGTTGGTTCCATGGAACTGCGAGAAATTGACGAAGCCAAAGAAGCGGTCTTGGTCGCTTCGACCGAACAGTCCAGCACAATGATGGCGGCATAGCATGGCTTGGATTCTGAAACACAACGCTGATTCAAAGAAAGACACCTCCGCTGCCCGCCCTGACTTGTCGAATCTGGCCGCAACCGATTCACAACCTGTCACACGGGCCGGTGTCTCCACGCGAGTCCCCGCGGATCAAGTCGACCGAGTCCAAGTGACCAGCGCGGACCTGGTCGGCAAACAACCCGGCGGCATGTCCGGTTTGGCAGGATTCAACCTCAGCGACCTGGCAGAAAAAGGCCGTGAGGAACTTCGTCAGGCACGCGAGCAAGCGGCTCAGCTTTTGGCCGATGCCGAAAAGCAAGCGGCCGAAATGAAGCAGGCCGCCGAGGCTCGCGGATACGAAGACGGCGTCAAAAAAGCGTCCGAAGACATCGAAAAGAAGATCACGCAATTGGCGGAAGCCAAGACCAAATCACAACTGCAGGCACTTCAACTGGCCAGCACCAAGATGCACGCCCAGTATGACCAGTGGATGCAGCAGTACGCCGAAGTGCTGACTGAAACCGCGATCGCTGCGACCGAACGAATGGTACGGGCCAACTTGAACGAGCTGCCCGTTCCAGCGTCCCTCGCCGAAGCCGGCTACAACGAAAGTCCTCATCAACAGCATCTCTTGGTTCGTTGGGCCAGCGAAGCGTTGCACAGCACTCGCTCAGCTGGACGATTGGTTTTGGCCGTTCATCCAGACATGTTGGCAGAACTCGGACAACGGTTTGACGAGCTACTTGCCAGCCCCGATCTGCCGGAAGAATCCTGCGTGATCCCGGATGAAACACTTCCCGTTGGCGAGGTCGTTGTCCGACAAGAAGGTGGTGAGATCCGAGCCGGACTGCAATCTCAACTGGAACGGTTGCGTGAGGAGATTCTATGAACCTCCCAGCGGTTCCTCAGTTGCATCCGCCGCGTTTGCCCAATCCGGAAACGATTCGGCAATCACTCGGCTCGTTGGTCCTTTCTCAAATTCGTGGTCGTGTCGCTTCGGTGACCGGCGACGCGGTGACGGTACAAGGAATGACCGCTCCGCTGGGCGCCATTTGCGAACTGATGCCGCCAGACGCCAAGCCAACTCTCGCGCGAGTCATCGGCTTTGATGACACGCGACCGATTCTCGCACCGATGGAAGCCATCTCAGCGCTGGCCGCCGGCGATCGAGTTCGCCTGGTTTCGCGATCGCTGACACTTCGGGTCGGTGACTCACTTTGCGGACGAGTCATTGACGCCTTTGGTCGCCCCATCGATGGCAAACCACTCAGTGATGACCTGATTCGCGTCAGCGCCTCGCGTGCGGCGCCGGATTCATTGGACCGACCACCGATTGATGAACCGCTTCAAACGGGTGTTCGAGCCATCGATGCGATGCTGACGTGCGGCGTCGGTCAACGGCTCGGTATCTTTGCCGGCTCCGGCGTCGGCAAGAGCACGCTGCTTGGCATGCTGACTCGCGGAACAACCGCGGATCGAATCGTGATCGCAATGGTGGGTGAACGAGGCCGCGAAGTTCAAGAGTTCATGCAAAGGGCTCTCGGTGCCGCGGGTCTGAAACGCAGCGTTGTCGTGGTCGCAACCAGTGACAAGCCCGCCGCTCAACGACTTTCTGCCGCTTGGACCGCAACCGCGATCGCCGAACAATTTCGCGACGAAGGGCACCGAGTTCTTCTGCTGGTCGACAGCGTCACGCGTTTCGCGATGGCCCAACGCGAACTGGGATTGGCCGCCGGCGAACCGCCAACCACACGCGGCTATCCGCCCAGCGTCTTCAACATGTTGCCGCAATTGGTCGAACGTGCCGGCCGAACCACGAAGGGTTCGATCACCGCGTTTTACACCGTGCTGGTGGAAGGCGACGACAACAACGAACCAATCTCGGACACCGTCCGAGGTCTTCTGGACGGCCACATCGTCTTGAACCGAAAGCTCGCCCACCGCGGTCACTACCCACCGATTGATATTCCCGAAAGCATCAGCCGGGTTGCGAACCATTTGGTGACTCCGGAGACCTATCAGGCCACCTTGGGAATTCGCGAGCACATGGTTCAGTACCAAAGCAGCGAGGACCTGATCTCCATCGGTGCCTACCGCAGCGGCAGCGATCCTCGAGTCGACACCGCCATCGCGATGCGAGATCCGATCAACGACTTGTTGAGACAAGATGCCAACGAAATCACGCCCATCGCTGATTCGCAAGCTCGCGTTCAAAAGCTACATCAAGCCGCCTCGGCCGCACTGGCACAACTGAATCAACCGCAGGCACCTGCGCCCAAACCTGCCTGATGATCACTTCGCACTCCAATCACTGCACTCAATAACTCCCCATGCCTCCCTTCCGCTTCCGATTCGATTCTCTGATGGACTTGCGTGGCCGCGAGCGAGATGAAGCGGGCGCCGAGGTCGGGAAGGCTCTCGAGGCGATCCAGCGGATCAACGAGCAGATCCAAGAGATCGACTCCCAACGCGAATCGATTCGCACGGCGCAAGCCCAGACATTGCAACAAGCCAGCGTCTCGGTCGACCAGATGCTGCACCAGGGTCGCTACGACGTTCAGTTGCACGCCGACCAAATTTCGCTGCAACAAACGCTTGGACAGCTGAACCAAGAACTCGAAAGACGACGCGAAAAATTGGTTAGCGCGGAAGCGGAAGTGAAACGCCTCGAGCGATTGCGTGAAACACAGCTGGCCGAACATCGCTCGATGGAAGCCAAACAAGAACAAGCCGAAGCCGATGACCTGACGTCCGCTCGCGTCCTGATGCGACGTCGTGCCATGGCAGCTCAATCCAAGGAGACTCGACGATGAGATTCTTGATGCGATCCGTCGCGATGATTAGTACCGCGACCTGTTTGACCATCGTCATTTTGCTGGGTTACTTCGCCTCGCGAGGAACGCTCAACATGGCCACGTTGACCAAAGTCATCGCTCTTTTCAATGGGATCGATATCACCGGCAATCAACTGCGTCAAATCATGCAGGAAAGCGAAGACCGCGAACAACCGGACTTCGACGAAATCCTCGATGCTCGGCGGCGTGACGGTTTGGACAGTGACATCCGCATGCGAAGTCTGAAAGAAGCCAAAAACGACATCGCTCTTCAAATGGCCGAATTGAAATTGCAACGCGAACGGTTTGATGAACGCCGAACATCGTTTGATCGCAGTTTGGAAGAAATTCGCAAAGGAGCTCAAGACGAAGGACTGCAGGAAGTGCAACGCACACTCCAGGCACTTGAGGCAGAACAGGCAAAAGAGCAGCTTTTGCGCATGTACGATGACGAAGAAATCGACGACGTTGTCAGTATCATTCAAGCCATGCCCATCGATAAACGAAAAGATATCTTGGCAGAGTTTGCAACGCCGGATGAAATGGACAAGCTCTACGAGATCCTACGCCGCATTGGCGAGGGCATGCCGACGACCGGACTCATCGACGATGCTCGTGGTGGGTGATTGAGGTCAAGGTATTCCCACCAGGATCCCGATGATCACGGTGGGGGGACCGCGATGACAACGACGAAACCAGTCCAATCAAGGACCGAGACCACGGTCTCAACGTCTACAACCAACAAACGCGCCGAAAATGCGTTCGCCGCGTTGGGCAATTCCGCGTCCGCTCGTGCGGCAGGTTTGATCGAACCGACCTCGGGATTGGGCGATCCGTTCGCCGAAATCTTCGCGAGGATCGCGACATCGGAAACCGTCAGTCCATCGGAACCAGCTCCTGCGCCGCAAGAATCGCTTGCGACCGAAACCGAAGATCGCGACGACTCAAGCGAAGACGACGTCGAAGCGAGCGATGACACAGCGCCCGCCGCTGCTGTGACGACGACCAACCATTTGGCCGAAGAAACATCGGAAACTGAATCCGCCGAAAAGGCCGTCGCCACATCGAACGAAGAAGACGAGTCGTCGGAACGTCCCGACGACGTTGCCTGGGCTCAGAAGACGGACTCATCCGAAGAAGGTGAGGCGATCGGAACCGAACAGGCGACTGACGAGATAGAGACCCTCGTCGATCCCAACGCGGAAAAGGATTTGGAAGAATCCTCCACCGAAGGCGTCCTGTCCGAAGAAGTGGCGGTCTCGGTAAACAGCGATCCAAAGCGGCGTTCCAGCGAACAGGCGTCGGACGCTTCCGCAGAAGAGACGACCCTGAAAACCGATCAGGTGGATGCGTCGGAGGAAACGACTGGCAAAGATCACGGAACCAGCGAGACCAACGAGTCTTCTCTGAGTGACCAACAATCAAACGGCCGAGCGTCGCACGACTCGCGACGAACCGAACGTCGTCGCTATTCCCGCGAAGAAGGTGGCAACACTCAAGGCACGGCCACAGCGTCCGCCGGCGCCAGCTCGGCCGAAGGCGGGATCGAAATCGATCCGTCGCTGACAGCATCGGGTGCAGACTCCGAAGTCAGCGAAACACAACTGAACCAATTGGCCGAGCAAGCTGCGGCAAAAACATCGACGCCCGCCGCGACGGTGGCACCGGTGACCGCGATGACGGCTGCCGCCACAAACGCAGCCAAATCAGCAGCCGGTGGAACAAACGCGATCAGTTCGTCGAACTCCGCGGCATCATCGACGTCCGGCAACAACGATCCCACGACCCCGATCAACAACGCCTCGCCATCGGCTGAAAAGGCCGAGAGCAAAGCCAAAGCGGGTTTGCAAGCATCCGGTGTCGATCAAACCTCGGCAGTTGCACGAGCCAAATTGGTGCAGCGCGTCAGCCGTGGCTTTCAAACGCTCGGTCCCAATGGCGGACACATTCGCATGCGTCTCTCGCCCGTCGAACTGGGTTCGGTTCAATTGGAAGTCCACATCCAAGAAAACAATCTTCGCGGACGAATGGTGACCGAATCGGAAGCGGCCAGCCAATTGTTGCGAGAACATCTGCCTCAGTTGCGATCGCAACTGGAGTCGCAAGGCATGCGGTTGGAGTCGATTGAAATCACAACCGATCCCAACGGTGCATCGGAGTTTGATCAAACTCAAAACGCTCTTGGCGATCGCGACCACTCCGACCGGGATGCGAGATCCGACCAGGAACGATATCGCAACCGCGACAACACCAGCGCCACTCGACCGATCGACGCAAAACCGGACAGCCCATCCATCTCAGCAGCAACCGCTGCGTCCTGGATGACACCGGCAACCGGAGTCGACCTACAGGTCTGAACAGCGGCCTAGCTCCTAGCTCCTAGCTCCTAGCTCCTAGCTCCTAGCTTCTAGCTTCTAGCTTCTAGCTTCTAGCTTCTAGCTTCTAGCTTCTAGCTCGTGCTCGTGCTCGTGCTCGCCGTACGATGGGCTTCCAAGCCCGTCGAATTGAATACCCGACGCGTGCCACCAACGGCTCCATCCGGTGCTACAGTTCATGAACCGCACCTACCGTCGCTCCGTGACTGGTCACGCGTGTTCCCCAGGAATTCGGCTCTGGATCCATTCCGAACCGAGCACAAAGTCCTGGGACCAGCTCGATGCGAGCCTGCCCCAAGGAAAGCCCCATGTCAAACCGCCCAGATCCGCGCCCTGATTTCCGAATTTTCCTCGCTGTCGCTGCGATTGCCTTCCAAACGCTCCTCGCAACGTTTCCCGCCCACGCAGCCAAGCCGGAAACCAACGGCAAACCTTCGCATGAAGCGTCGGCAGATGTGATCGTCTACGGCTCGACTCCCGGCGGATTCTGTGCCGCGATCGCTGCCGCTCGCGAGGGAGCCTCGGTCATCTTGCTCGAACCGACCGATCATGTTGGCGGGTTGAACACGGGTGGCTTGAGTCACTGCGACTCCAACCAAATGGTTCGCAGCACGCTGATGGGGTTGTTTGATGAGTGGCACACACGCATCGTGAAGGATTACACCGACCGTGGTCTGCCGGCTCCGTACAACCCGGCCAAGAAAGACCAATCGCGGTGGACGTTCGAACCACATGTGGCCATGCGCGTGACCATGCAAATGCTGGACGAAGCCGGGGTCACGGTCCAGACAAAACGTGCTCTGCAATCGGTCACGAAGGATGGGCCACGCATCACTTCATTGAGCACGGCGAATGAAGTCTTCACTGCCAAGGTCTTCGTGGACGGCACCTACGAAGGCGATCTGATGGCCGCCGCGGGAGTCGATTGGACCATCGGCAGAGAAGGACGCGAGGAATACGGCGAGTCTTTAGCAGGCAAACAAACGCCAAAGCCGAGAATGAACATCAACGGCTTCGACGATCAAGGCAAACCGCTTCCGCTGATCACCGCGACTGATATCGGTGATGAAAACGTCGGTGACAAGAATGTCATGACCTACAGCTTTCGGCTGTGCCTGACCAAGGAAGCTGATAACCGGGTTCCGATGCCCAAACCCACCAACTACGACCCGGCCAGGTTCGAGATTGTCCGTCGGGCGATCCAAGCTGGTGAAACTCGTATCGGCTTCGACCTGTATCCGCTGCCCGGGAACAAACTCGACGGAAACAACTCAATCGGCGGTCAATTTTCCATCGGTTTGATTGGCGGTGGAAACGACTGGCACGCCGCCGATGAAGCTGGACGAAAAGAGATCTGGGAAGCACATAAACAGTACACGCTTGAGTTCTATCACTTTCTGACCACCGACCCTGCCGTACCAAAGTCGATGCGGGAACGATACGCGAAGCTCGGACTATGCAAAGACGAATTCGCCAGTCACGACCACTTCTCACCGGCCCTCTACGTCCGCGAATCTCGCAGAATGAAGGGGCAATATGTCATTAGCCAAAAGGACATCCTCGAAACTCCTGAGAAAGAGGATCCGATCGCGATCTCGTCGTTTCCAATCGACTCGCACGATTGCCAACGGATTGCACTTCCGGGCGGTGGCGTGGTCAATGAAGGGACAATCTTTCCCGTCCGTAGAACGAATCCCAAACAAGGCTACGCCTATCATGTTCCCTACCGATCGATCCTGCCGCGTAAGGAACAGTGCGACAACCTGTTGGTGCCGGTCGCGCTATCTTGCACGCACGTCGGGATCTCATCATTGCGAATCGAAGGAGCTTGGATGGCAATCGGCCAAGGCGCCGGTGTCGCCGCGGCGCTAGCGGCGGATGCGGATTTGCCTGTCCAGGATCTGGCTTACAAAAAGCTTCGCAAGCGTCTCATCGAACAAGGTCAGGTTTTGCAACTTCCAGAAGTGCCAGAACCCGCGACTCAGAGCGAGTCAATCGACAAAAATTCGTTGCCGGGAATCGTGCTCGATGATTCGCAAGCGAAACGAACCGGCCACTGGTCGCGCTCGACAAACTTCAAACCTCACATCGGAACGGGCTATCTCTATTGCGGCGAGAAAGACTCTCGAGCGAAGGGCGAGGGGAACACGACCGCCACCTTTGACTTCAGAGTCCCCAAGTCAGGACGGTATCAAGTGTTGATGGCATACTCGGCTCACGAGAGCCGATCAAATAACGTTCCTCTCACGATCTCCAGCGGTGAAGAACAAGTGTCCTTCCACGTGGACCAGACCATCCCGATGCCATCCGGAAAACACTTCCGCTCCATCGGCACCGTTGCTCTATCGGCCGAGACCGAGACCATCATCCGTATCACGAATGCTGACACGTCCGGGTTCGTAATCCTGGACGCCGTGCAACTGTTGCCCGTTGAAACCGGTGCAATAACGGAGAGATGACTCGCGGACGGTTCTTGGCAAGACGTTTGTCGAGCGCATAAGAAAAGCCTGCGATCGAGACTTTTCGATCGCAGGCTTTTTGTGTTCTGCTTCGCAGCTGACGGGCCCGAGATTTCTCGAGCTTAAGCTGTTACTGAGCCTGAGCGACTTGTTCTGCGGCGATGTTCGCCGTCACGATGGCTTTCGCGGTCACGGCGTTTTCGCCACGAGTGCGAATCACCATGGGAACTCGTTGATTGCCTCGAGCGGAGTCAGCGGTCAATGTCAGGTCGACCATGTGGATCATTCGCTCATCTCCGCTGGCCGAGAATTCCACTTTCCAACCTTCGCATTCGATCGACTCGATCGCGAATGGCTTGCGACCTCGGATAGCCAAACGTTGCGAGACACTGTCTCCCTGTTTGATTGTTCCGACGGCGATGGATTGCGGGGCGATCGACAGAGCCGATTCGACGGTGCCGATCACACGCAAAGGAACGTTCGGCATGCTGCGGTCGTTGGTTTGAACGATCAGCTCGTCTTGGAAGTAGCCTTCGGGAGCGTCTTCGCGAACTTGGACAGACAATTCGTAGTTGGCTTTGCCGGCACCGCGTTCGGTTTGTTTGAAGGATGGAACCAACCAAGGTGTGTTCGATCGGACGTCAACAACCTGCCAATCGCTTCGGCCGGCGTAGAACAACTTGGTCGATCCCGATTTCGGTTCGCCTTGGTTGATCGTTCCCAATTCAATTGCACCGGGATGGAACACCATGTCGCTGCGGATGTAACCATCCACTCGCAATTGGATTTCGCTGTAGAAAGGTTTGTCGATCACGACCGTCAACGTCGCGCCTTTTTTGCCGCGAAACGTGGGGGTGTTGAACCGAGCCAAGATGGAACCCGATTGGCCGGGAGCAATCGTCGCGGTTTCAATGATCGCCGTGGTGCAACCACAGCTCTCGCGGACAGACCGGATGTGAAGATCCGACGTGAACGTGTTGACGACCGGGAATCGAAATTCCGTCTTCGACGCTACCGCGACGGTCCCGAAGTCGTGCTTTTTCACTGGAAATACAGTCTGAGTCCAATCCGCTTTCGCAGACGAACCAAGGGCTGCACCCAAAAAGACAAACGTTACCAACAACACTCGACTGTTCATTCGATCCCCTCCTGAGGGGAGCAGCAAGGAAACATGTTCACGTGAAATGCTCATCCATCATGCCCATCCGTCGGCATAGGCTCCGACGTTGACCATTTGCTAGCAACAACGCGAGGGTCGGGTGCGTCCACAATCGATCAACGATCTTCGCTGAATCCTACCGACATGCTTCAAATGGACAAGCTCGATTGGGGGGAGAATTCAGGGAATCGCTGGATTTTCAAGGAATCCTTGAAGAATTGCTCATTCAAATTGACGTTGTTCCCGACGGCATTCATTTCGTAGCGTCTGGCCGGTCGATTGTCCCCCGTCTCCGATGCCAGGTTCGTCATGTCCTCGCCACGTCTCCTCCTCCCGCACACGTTCACCGAATGGTCCTTGCGACCATCGTCGCTGACACGCTCGGGATTGGCTGTTGCCTTGTTGGCCGCCGGACTCACCAGCCTGGGATGCCATCGTTCGCGATTGTTCTCACCGCTGAACGGCAGGTCCAGTCTCGAAAGGCACGCCAATCAGGGACCATCGGACATTTTCATCTCGGGCGAAGACGCGACACCCGAGACGCTCCTGGAAGAAGTCCCGCAACGACTCGCAACCGCGAAGACTCCGATCACACGAAAAGATTCGGGATCGACATCCGCGTCCAATGCAAACACTGCGCAACCTGAGTCCAGGCAGGCGACCGCCCCGGCACCAGGTTCAGACGACATGTCGTCAAATCAACTCGGCGCTGCGACTAGGCAGGTCAGCTACGTCAGCGATTCACCGTCAATCGCAAACGCGAACGGAGCCGCTCAACCGAAGAACCAACCCGCGGCGAAAGAAGCCAGCTCACCGGACACTTATGCGGGCGTCGACGTCAGCATGATCCAAGACGCGCTGAAGAATCACCCTCCTGAAGTGCAGCGTGAAGCGATCCGCCGTCTGATGGCGATGTCTTACAAGAAGGCAAAACCAACCAACCAACCCGCCAGCATCGATGACATTTTGAAAGCGTCATTGGATTCGCTGCCAGCACTTCCCGACGAAGTGGTCGACCGAGGCCTGACACCACAACGGATCGCGGCGGAGTACCATCCCAAGACTTCCGTCGAGCCAGCGACCGACACAATCGCAGCAAACGAACCCGATGCACCCCCATCACCATTGGAATCTGCGACCAACAACGTAGCCCAGGCAGCTCAGCCAATCTCTGAGTTCAACTTCACCGATCAAGTTCTCGAAGACGTCTTCGACGAAGAGTCGTTCAGCATGAACGATTCCGACCACTCATCGTCACAGTCCGAGGCACCCGCATCGTGGAACTTCTCTGACAAGACCGCTGCCACACCGGAAGCCACACACACTCTGTCGGACCACATTGAAACAACGACCGACAATGGCAACGTCGTCAAAGTCCAACAAGTCTCGGCAACCGAACTGCCCAAGACGCCAGCATCGTCCGCGGTTGCTCCAGCGGTAAACATTGAATCGCTCAGCGACTCCGAACTTTATGACGCTCTGCTGAAGCGACTGGGACAAGCCGAACCAAACGAATCAGAGGCTCAGAAACAACGCCGCCAAATCATCAAGCGTCACTTGATGGTTCTGTCCGGTGACCCAGATCGTGCGGTCGACAAACTGGAAGGTTTGACCACGCAAGAACAAGAGTACCTGCGTCATCAATTGCTCGGCCTTTGGACCATCATCGATCCGAATGGGCACCCCGTTTCATCGCGACGCTTCAGCTCCGCACTTCCGCAAATTCGTCAAGCGACCGAGTTCCTCGCGGCGGCAACCGATTCACTTGATGTTCGCGCCTTGGAATTCTGCACCGAGATCGAAGCGTACGGCCAAGTCAAACCATTTCCGAAACGGCAGTTTGATCCCGGTCAGCAAGTCATCTTGTACTGCGAGATTGAGAACTTTGTGGCCAAGCGAATCAGCGATGCCGGCAAAGAAGGCTTCGAAACCATGTTGCAGGGCAGCTACGATCTGCTTGATGATTCAGGACGCAGAGTCGCTAGCCAATCGTTGCCCGTCGACAAACAGCTTTCGAAGAACAAACTGCGTGACTACTTCATTGCCTACCAGATGTACTTGCCTGAGTCTTTGGAACCGGGAAGCTATCGGTTGCGTTTGACGATGGAGGACGTTCACGGCAAGAAGTATGGCCAGAACGAAATCGAGTTTGCCATCAAACGCTAGCTCGATTTCGACGCCAAGCGGTCCAGGCTCCCGCAGCGAGCATGCAGCTTTGAGCAAAGAACGCGGGCGCAATCACCAGAAACACGAGGGTCGTCGCCACCACTCTCCCCTCGTAGAGTCTCAGCGTGGTCCCGTCGCTGAACAAGTTGGTCGCCTGAACTATGGACCAAACCAACGAGATGGCGCTCATGAATGCCAACCATCGATAGTTTTTGGTGTTGCAAATCATCATGTATCCGGCGTGAGCACCCAGCAGGTGGAAAGGCATGACCACCAACACGACAAAGAAGATGAACTCCGGCAGCGACTCCGCCAGACCGGGGACATCCAAATGTCGCTGCCAAACGAAGATCGCGCCGATCGCGGCCCAAGCCCAAATAAAGAAGTTGATGCCGATGACGGCCCAACCAAAAACCTTCGCCAGGGATCCATGGTACAGCTCGTAACCAAAACGTTCCATCAGTCCGGGACTCTTCGCCTCAATGGGTTCACCATCGATCAAACGTTGTAAATCTGCGGCTAAAGCTGAGGCTGATTCATAACGCAGATCCGGATCACGTCTCAGACACTTCAAACAGATCGCCTGCATCGCATTGGACAAATTCGGTCGATGTTTTTGCGGACCTTCGATTGAAGTGTGATGCAGCATCAGGACCGCTTCGGCAAAACTTTCCGGTGCTAAAGGCGTGGTCCCCGTCAGCATCTGATACAGCATCACGCCGAGCGAATAGATATCGCTCTTCGGTGTGATTTGACGATTGCCAAACATGGCTTGTTCAGGCGCAATGTAGCGAGGCGTGCCCGCGATTCGAGTCGTTGTGGCGACGGTCGAATCCGTGTGTGCACACAACCCAAAATCTAACACCACTGGCTTTCGCAATTCGCCGCTGGAGGTTTGCTGCATCAGGATGTTCTGCGGCTTGAGATCTCGATGGATGATCCCCGACTCATGACCATACTGAACGGCGTTTGCAATCTGAATCATCAACTCGGCCGCTTGCGATTCAGACATCGGAGCAGATAGCCCAGCCAACCAATCGCCCAAGTGTTGCCCGGTCAGATAGGGCATCACGTAGTAGTGCAAATCGTCTTGTACACCGCAGTCGTAGATCGAAATGATGCCGGGATGATCCAAGCGGGCGGCAGATTGAGCTTCCTCCTGAAATCGCCGAACCGCAACCTTGTCACGGACAACTTCGGGACGAGCAATTTTGATCGCCACATCACGTTTGAGTTTCTGATCATGCGCGAGGTAAACGATTCCAAACCCGCCGCGGCCAATCTCTCGCACCAATTCGTAGCCGCCAACATGCCCCTGAATCTGACGAGCGGACCAGATTTGGGGTGCGTCGATTGCACTGAGCAAAAACGATGACTCCCCGACCACAACGGTCGCTTCCGAATCCGCACCGGTGTCATCCCGGGTGCGTTGATCGTCGCTGGTCAGGTCGGTGTTCTTTTCCATGCGAAGTGTTTGAGCAGAACGAAAAATTAGGAAGTCGCAGCAAGTCAGGGAATACCTGCAATTCGCTTCGCGGCCAATGATTAACACCGTGCGATTCTTAGGCCAATATCACAGGAGCGGATACCATCCCCCCCTGAATTCTCGTCGGGAATCTCGACAGCACAAGAACGCCGGCAAATTTCGCCCAAACAGGACGCACTTGAAACTGAAGGTCAGCGATATGGTGACCTGCCATATCCATGCAATCGAATCAAGAGCTCAGCCCCGCGCTTCAACTATCGCGTCGGGGCGACGAGCGGTATCGTTTCAGCCATGCATCTCCTACTTCCTTTGTTGGCCAGCGTTCTTTTCGTGTGCGGCCTGATTTTTGTCAAACGAGTCAGCCGGTCCGACGTCCGCCCCGATGGCGTGGGACAAGTCGCGTTGTTGTTCTGCATGAACATGGGCAGCGCCGGTTTGATGTCCTTGCTGTGGTTGTTCGACGGACCGGAGACGTATTGGCTGAATTGGTGGCAACCCGCCATCGTGGCAGTGCTGTTCATGATGGGGTTATTGTTGACGTTCACCGCCGTGGAAGTCGGGGACGTGTCGATCGCAACGCCGGTGTTCGGCGTGAAGGTCGTCTTTGTCACCTGTCTGCTTGCATTGTCATCGGCCAACGGAGTCCCCAGTGCGATTTGGGGTGCGGCATTGCTGGCCGCGACCGGCATCGCTCTGATCCAGTGGACGGGACAACATCACCCAAGGCGAATCGGACTGACGATTCTGCTCGCTCTTTCGGCGGCGTGCTGCTACGCCACGTTTGACATCTTGGTCCAACGCTGGTCTCCCGATTGGGGATCAACACGGTTCCTGCCTGCCGTGTTCGTGATCGTCGCGGGTTTGTCGTTGCTGGCTTTGCCTTGGGTTCGTTGGAAACCGGTCGTTTCCAACGGCAACTGGAAGCTGATGGTTCCGGCCGTCATTTTGCTGGCCAGCCAAGCGTTCTGCATCACCATCGCGGTCTCGCTGTTCGGCGATGCGGCGCGACTCAACGTTGTCTATTCGCTTCGTGGGCTATGGGGTGTGCTGCTCGCTTATGCGGCCGCGAAAATTTGGGGCGGTGACGAAGCCAACCTCAGCGGCAAACTCCTACTGATGCGTTTGTCCGGCGCGGCGTTGCTGACCCTGGCCGTTGCCTTGGCCGTCTTGGGCTGATCACAACCAACTCGGATAAGGCAACTTTGCCGATTGGCAAACTACCGCTGCAGAAGCTGTTTGGTGAAGAAGTCTTTGATGTGTTGTTTCGTCTTCGGATGAAACAACGTCATCATGTGCCCTTGGTTTTCGACCACAGTCAGCGAGACCGCGACGCCAGCTTCCATCAACGCGGCCGCGAATTTTTCGCTGTTCTCAATCGGCACCAACAAATCCTTTTCGCCGTGAATCAACTGCGTCGGCGGATCGCCCGGTGACACGTGCGCGGTCGGCGAAGCTGCCACGTAGTTGTTGGGGACTTCCCGCGGTGTGCCACCCAAAAAGTAACTCAACCCCGCGTTGTCATTGGGAACGATTCGGAAGTCACACGGAGGACCACCGGCACACACCGCGGCGATGGGCGGCAAGAGTTCCCAGCGTGGGTCGTCGCGTGGCCACTCGCTGGCCAGCATTTGCGTGGAGCGTTCTTCGTTTCCCAACACTCCAATCAACGCCGACAGGTGGCCTCCCGCGGAGTAGCCAAACATGCCAACGCGGCTCAAATCGATTTTCCAATCGTCGGCATGCTCCACCAATTGCAGCAGGACCTGCCGAACATCGTCGACCTGTCGAGGGAATTGGTGCTGTGGTGCCAATCGATAATTCATGTTGACCACGATAAAGCCCAACTGGGCCAGCCGATCGCAATACGCTCGCAGAGTCCACTTGTCACCGATCGCCCAACCGCCACCGTGAATCATCAACACCGCCGGTCGAGGCTCACCTTCCACGATGACTTCACCGGCATCGTTGGTCGTGATCGTATGAAGGTCAGATACCGGAATGTGCAAGTCAAACAATCCGGCGGTGCCGTCTGACTCGCTGTATCGGAGATCGAGAAATTGCCGCACCTCGACGGACTGGCTCGGGTCTTCCACTGCGTCGCTGGCTTGAACGGCGGGTACCGGGTCGGTCGTGTTCTTTTCGGTGGCGGCTTCAGCCACGGGATCCGCATTTCCACCATCCGCAGACCAAGCCGGAGTGGATACCAGAACCAATCCCCAGGCAACCAAGCCACCCACTTGAGCCAGCAGAAATTTCCGCATCGAGCACTTCCGTGGGACGGCCCCCTGTATATGCACCAATGAGGTCGAGCGACGGGTCGAAGAAGTCATCTGCGTCATGTTTGGGTCCGTAGGCGAGGTTTGCACAACACGTATAATAGAGCTAGGTCCATTGCCGAGTCATTGCCATTTCGACGCAGTGGCTTCCACCTTCCCCCCATCGCCGACCTGATCTGCCCAATATGTCATCCTCGATTGAGTTGAACACGATTCCCGAAGCCGTCGAAGCCATTGCGCGAGGCGAAGTCATCATCGTGATCGACGCGGAAGACCGTGAAAACGAAGGTGACTTCATTTGCGCGGGCGAAAAAGCCACGCCGGAGTTAATCAATTTCATCCTCGGTGGGCGTGGACAGTTGTGTGTTTCGGTCCTGCCGGAAGTCTGCAAACGCTTGGAATTGACGCCAGTCGTGCCGCAAAACAACGCCCCGCTGCAGACAGCTTTCATGACGCCGATCGACATCGCAACTGCGAAAACGGGAATCACGGCGGCGGAACGCAGCGAGACCATCCGTCGTTTGACCGACTCAGAAGCCACCCAAGAAGACTTCGTTCGTCCCGGTCACGTGTACCCGTTGCTGGCCAAAGAAGGCGGCGTGCTGCGTCGCGCCGGACACACCGAAGCCGCGATCGACCTCTCTCGCATGGCCGGGCTGGCTCCCGTTGGTGTTCTGTGCGAGGTGCTGAACGAAACCGGCGACCGCGCCACCCGCGACGACTTGGCTCGACTGGCCAAACAACACGATCTGAAGATCATCAGCATCGAACACTTGATCGCACATCGACGCGTG
>NZ_DDGH01000071.1:48296-57273 GCF_002337565.1 Rhodopirellula sp. UBA1907
CCGCGCCGCCACGTCGGAATTGCCGACACGATACGGCGACTTTGAAATCATCGTTTACGAAGTCAACTACGAAGCACAAGAACCAATCGCGATCGTGTTTGGTGACCTGACCGCTCCCGGCACACCACCGCTGGTTCGAATGCACAGCAGTTGCTTCACCGGCGATTTGATCCAGTCGCTGCGTTGCGATTGCGGCGACCAACTTCACATGGCACTGGACATGATCAGCCGCGAAGGCCGTGGTGCGTTGATCTACTTGCCGCAAGAAGGTCGCGGCATTGGTTTGGCACAAAAGATTCGTGCCTACGCATTGCAAGACAAAGGCATGGACACCGTCGAAGCCAACCACGCACTCGGATTCAAAGCCGACATGCGTGACTACGGCGTCGGACTGCAAATCCTAAAAGACCTCGGTTTGTCGGAGGTCCGCTTGCTCACAAACAACCCGAAGAAAACGAAAGCGTTCAATCTTCGTGGCTTTGACCTGAAAGTTGTCGACCAAGTGCCGATCGTTCCACCAACCAACGAACACAACGTTCGCTACTTGGAAACGAAACGCGAAAAGATGGGTCACCAGTTGCCTCCGTTGTCGTGAGCCCCTTCTCGGAAAGCTCAATACATTCGGACGCGACAATCCCGCTGCGGTGCGTCGTGTTGCATCACCGTGTTCCGGAACCCGCGACCGAACATCCGTTGACGAGCGACACCGTCTCTCGTGGTGATCACTTGGATTGGATGTTCGAAGTCGCAAGCGGTGGCGAGCTATGGACGTTCGCGACTCCGGTCATCGACCTGAACTTTGCGAAACTGAGAACCGATCATCAGATTCCGATGACTTGGTTGCCGGACCATCGCCGTCGATACTTGGATTACGAAGGTCCCATTTCCAACAATCGAGGCAGCGTCACTCAGATCGCTCGTGGAACGCACCGAGTGGTCACTGCCGCACTGGAGACCGACGCGGAACGGGCTGTGTTCCGCACGAGTGTCGAATTGGAACGGGTCGTCGACTCAGTCTCGTCAAGTGAGATGCAAAAGCTCCAACTCACCTTCCAGCGTGATCACTGGAACTGCGACAGCGATTCGTCTGAACGAGTCCGCAAGATGGCGGGCGTTGTGTGGGATGGCTTTCTGACCATCCAACGTTGACCGGATGCCTTCGTTCCCGAGGCACCGGAATCAGCTTGACGCTGATCGAAGCCCCGATCGCTTGTCATGAGCTCTTCGTCGGAGCTTTGTTCAAGCTCGACGTCTGCGGAAGCTGAACGACCATCCGTCGGTTTGCTTTGCGATTTGGTGGTTTCGTTTTCTGTTTCATTCGAAGGTTGTGTCTGTTTGCGAAACGACACAAACCGATGCAGTGGACCACGAGGTGAGTAGAAATCCTGCGCCAATTGGCCGGCTTGGCCAGACAATCGCAAGCGTCCGGCGGTCAAACTCACGAGTTCGATGACCAAGGGTGCAAAGGCGTAGTGCGGGTCTTCTGGTGGGATATGCACCAAAGCGATCGGTCCATCCTCGGTGAAGTCCCAACGAATATCCAAATCCCCCAGAGCGGCCTCACGACTGATACGACGAACAAACGGTTCGAGTGGCAGCGGAAGCGCGCCGGCTTTGAGATCTGACAAGTGAATGGCCAGCAGGTTGGGTTCTTCGGTCATCTCCACCGACAACCGGCAAGACACCACCGTGTCCCAACGTGATGACTGATAACGAACGGCAGCCAGAATTTGTCCGTCTTCGATCGCAATGGCTGGTTCGCGAACGCCACGTTTTGACAATCGATCAAAACGTTCCGGCAATTGGTCGGACAACCAAGCGTTGATTTCGTCTTCGCTGAACGAAGCGTTCCAAGAACCACGTCGCGAAAGATCAGACTGCAATTGTTCGACATCGAACTGCAGCTGATTCCTGGCGACCTGCATCGCTTGATCAGATTGATTGAACGCCCGTTTGTAGAAATCAGGCACCTGTCGCGATTGCCACACAGCCCAATAACTCACCATCCCGCCAACGACCAAAGTCACGGCTAACACCACGGCGACGAATCGCCCCCAAAAACGAAGGGATGACCGACTGCTTTTCTTAGCGTTCGCAGTTTCTGATCGATGCGATTGGGACATAAGCCAAACCTCGGAAGGGCGTTCGACTGATCAAGTAGGACTCAAAATCTTAACGACTGCGGTAACCAGTTGCGAATTCTGTCGGTTACACCATTGTTCTGCATGGGCGAATCCACCACAGGTTGCGAATTCGCCGGTTCAACGGGGGGGCGTTCACCATCCGGGTTTTGGGCCGGCATGTTATTGAACAATGGTGAACTCGCTGACAAACCCGCTGTGTTGACCGCCGCCAAAGATGCTCCACGGTCGGCGGCTCCGAACGTGCGGGGGGTGGCCGAAACCGTTGTCGCGGTCGCTCCGCTGAACCCCGGCTCAACCAAAGGTCGGTTCACCTCAGCGCGTCGGGGATCCGTCGATCGACGCTTGGCAAATTGAAGCAACTGCTTGGCCCAAAACTGGTTCAAGAGTTGGGCGGGTGCTTTGATGTCATCACGCTGCAATCCTTGGACAGCCAGATAAGCCAGGCTTTGAATCTCAGCTCGTTCGGAACGGCTGGCGAACCAGTCCGTCACAAAAACGTCATCCACCCAAATGATTCCGTCCGACAAATTGTCGATCGTCACTCGCAAGTCCCGCGTGTTCTCAACATCGATGTTCAACCACTCCAGGACCACGGTTGAGTCTTGCCACTTGCCATCGACCGGCACCTCGACCTCGCGAGAATGACGGCATGGTTGTCCGTCGAGCGAGCCTTCCAAAGCGACCCGCAACGTCAGCGTGTTGGATTGTTTCTCATTCGCATTTGTGCGTGCTGAATTGCCGGTTCCGGGCTGGTTTGCTTGAGTCCACGCGGGGTTCCGCGAAACGGGATTGCCAATCGGCGAAGTGCTCTCGCTCGGCTTGACAACTTCTTTGCTCGGTTCGCGAAAACCTCTTAGTGCCATCGAGATCGCGACGCGTCCGGCATTTGGAGTGGCAATGTTTTTACTGATCAACCAAGCCTGAGTTCCCGACGAATCACGCGCGGCCAATCGAACGCTTTGTTCGCCACGGAACGCGGATCGAGGATCGAGCTTGACCGCATCGGCGGGATGCTGAGCGTGCATCCAATTGGGAATCCCCAACCGCGTACTCGCATCCGTCAGACTTTTTTGTTCGAAACCACCGTTGGTGAGCAAGGACTCGGGGGTCTTGAGTTTGGGCTGCGGCGCCGATGGTTTTGGCGAACGCAACAAAGTGGTGCTGGCTTGAATCACACGACCGGGATTCCAACGATCAATCGAAGATCTCGCGGGCGCGCCCTGAGTTTCGTTCGCTTCGGGCGTCGTGCTCAATGATCGAGGCAACCGATCCAGCTCACTCAGCAAACCAACATGCTCGACCACCATCGTGACTTGTTCGGTGATTCGCGGAATCATCGTTGCGGGGTCGGATACGTAACCCGTCCACGCCAAATTGCGAGGCAGCGGCGATTCGCTCCGGCAAATCACCATCTGACCTGGTGGCAATTTCAATCTCGCTCCCAGTGGTGTTTGCTCGGGCACCGTCAGCGCCAGATGCCCGGCATCGTCGCCCGCGGCTGTTGACCAAGTCGTTGCTTCCGTTGTGGTGAGCGTGATGCTCATTGACCACGGTGCACGATTGACCAGGACCAACGATTGGCTGGCGGAATGCGTCGCTACTGTCACCAAACCATCGATCGATTTCTGTTTGCCTGCGGACGCTTCGGCGGAAACCAACGACAGCTCAACGCTCCAGTTTTTCCATGCATGACATGCGGCAACTCCGCTGGATGTGTCGAGCATTTCCAAATCCGCCAGCACGAATCGTGATGCTGACAAAGCGCTGGATTGCTTGCCCGATGCTGAAACTTCGTCCCACCATCGGATCCATTGCTCATCCATTTCTTCGGTCAACGCTGCATCGTGACTGAAAGAGGAGGACAGCTCTGTCGTTGCGGATTTTCGATGCCCCAACCAAACCGCGTCTGCTGGACTGAAGGCTCCACCATCAACGACTTGGAAGTGACTGCTCAAACGCGGTGGCGGCTGTCGTCGCTGATCTCGCAGAAGCCAAACTTGTCCGATCGCCCGCTCCGATTGGGAACTGCGAATCTCAGTGAGTGCTTGTTGCAGCGAAGGAACTTCCGCGGCGATTTGAGTTGCGTCTTCGGTCGAAGAAGAATCCGCGGTCGCGTTCTCGACCAAAATCAAATGCTGATCATTCAAGTCAGCGATGATCGGCAGCAAGGCATCGGTTCCATGATGATGCCCACATTGCCGGCAATGAATCGTGTCCGATTGCCAGCGCACGACAAAACCTGTCGCTCGGCCATCACCCCAGAACTGATTCCAAATTCCCACCAGTTCGTCCACCGGCGCACCACATGGCAAACGTGGTGGTTCCAGCCAAACCTGGCCGTCCGCTTGGACCATTTCTTCGGCGGCTAAACGTACGAGCAACGCATCGTCCGTCGGATGAAAATCGTTTGTCTCTGTCACTGATTGATCGCCAGGCGATGCAGTTGCGATCGGCAACACAATTCCATCCACGCCCTGTTCACGGATGGCTTTGATTTCGCGTTTCACGCACTTCAAACGCGCTTGCCAGATCATCGCGTCTTGAGAAAGCGGTGCACCTTCGCTTCGCCATTTCCAATTCAAAAGCGAGCGTTCCTCTTCCGACGCTTCCGCTGTCGCGGTTGAGCACCATGATCGCAATGTGGGCACATCAACGTGCGTCATCACCTGACGCGGCGGAATCTTCTTCGCGGCAAGTTTGCCAGCGTTGCTTTTGTTAGATGCTGCTTTTGTGGGCTTGTTCTCGGGCAAGGCAACGACTGTCCAGTTGCGAACAACATCAGTCGCGTCGCTTTCGGTCAGCGAATCCAACCGCAGCCATCGTTGCCAACCGGAATGATCTCGTGGGACGCGCATTTGCACGTCATAGATTCCGGGTTGGGTGATCGTGATCGGTTCTGAAACCGTGTCCGGCGAAATGGCGACTTGCCCGATCAACTCATTTGTGTCGGCCGATCGGATGTCCAATCGTCCCGACAAAGTCAATTGACCAACGGGGCCGTCGACGGAGGTGGATTCGTCGTCCGTCGAGTCCACTTCGCTTTCGATTCGGAATCGAATGACGGACTCATTCAATTCACACGAAGGAGTGCCAAAACGCGGCAAAACGACGATTTTTTCGCTGGTTTGCGCGAGGGCGTCTGTCACGCCAAAACTACAAACCACGAAACCAACCAAACATCGCCAAACCGCGATTGCGAAAGGATTGCAGAAAGGTCGCCACACGTCGCGACCAAAGTCGTTCCGCCATGTCGTTCGAGCGTTCGTTTCGCCTTGCCCCATCACTTAAAAACCAGTTTTCGTGAAAACCACCACCAAGTTGAGTGGTTGATTCGGCGTGTATCAACGGCATCCACCTTGGACCGTCCAACGCCAAAGTACTGGTTTCATCACCGTTGTCACAAGACGGTTTTCGGTGGCTGGGCGCACGCAAAAATCACCCCCATAGAGGCGTACTCACCACCCTTGACGCGCAAGAATCACCCCGAAATCAGCTGTAATCGATGTGACAAAATCACTAAGATAAAGGGAGTTCCGCAACCCAGTGGAGGAGCATATGAGTGCCCAATGGTATTACATGAGCCACGGATGGTTTCATACGACAAAACGGATCGGTCCAATTAGCGAACCCGAGTTATTACTCCGCATCGACCGGGGGAGAATCTCTCCCGAAACGCTGGTGCAGAGCTCAAAGACTCGGCAGCGTTGGGTTCCAATGAGTACGATTGAACCTGCCATGCGGCGATGGAAACAATCGCATCCCAACGAAGCCGGTGACGCCGCGCACGGGCAGGCCAGCTAGCAAAACGGCATCTTCTTGAGCCGACTGCATCACACCGCCGCCGACTACGCCGCCATCGCGATCGCGCCGGTGCTGATCTTCGTGATGCTGTTCAGCCTGGCGAGCTTCTTGTGCATCGTCCTGTATTCGGGTGGATACTCGGGCGCGTTGGTGTGGACGATGCTGATGTACTCGATGGGAGCCACCGCGGTCGCTCGAATCACCATCGAAAATGACCGCCAGTACTCGTCTCTGTACGCGATCGCGCTCGGTCTCGCGACGGTTTACGTCTTGGTCGCGTACGTCGGTGACCCGATCTTCTCGATTGGGATCGTGTGGATCGTCGGATATTTGGCCGACAAAATCGTTCACGATTGCACGATCGTGGATGATTCCATCGACAGCAGTGGCCAAGGTTTGGTCGACAGTGGTTTGTCGTTTCTCAAGCTTCGGCGGCAGCAACACCAAACCGCGGCCTCACCATCCAAACCGAAATCGGACGACGCAGATGCGTCCGCCAAATCAAAACGGCCCAAAAAGAATCCTGCCGCCGGCCACCAACCTGGTCGGACGGTGTTGTGGTTGGCACTCGGTGCATTGCCGCTGTTTGGATTGGGCCAGTTCTTCCTTGGCGGTGATCCCAAATCGTGGAACCTCGCCAGAATCCTGCTGACGCTGTATCTGTTCTCTGCGTTGTCGCTGTTGGTCGTGACATCGTTTCTGAACCTTCGTCGCTATCTGCGGCAACGACAAACGGAAATGCCTCTGGATGCAACGATCGCTTGGCTCGCCGGCGGCATCGTCATCATCGGGCTGATTTTGATGATCGCCTACGTCGCTCCGCTGCCCGGCAAAGCAATTGCGTCGCTAAAGGCACCTGAGTTCCTCACCAACCGATCGCCGTTGTCCGCCAGCGAATACGGCTGGGGTGATGAGGGAGCGGAGATCAGTGACGAAAACGACGCCAAATCATCTGAGACCGGTCCGGACGGATCGCCCAGCGGCGAAACTCAATCCGGGGCAAAAGCGGGCGGGCAAAAGGGCAATCGCGAAGACGGACCGGCAGGGAGTGATCCCGGCGGAAAGAAACAGGGAAAAGGACAAGACCCCGGCAGCGATCAACCTGCTGGCGGTGAAAAGAACAAATCGAAAAGTCAATCGACGTCCGGCGACTCCAAGAGCTCAGGCAACCAACAACAAACAAAGACCGAGCAAAACAGCCAACAGTCGCAAAGCCAATCGCAGCAAAACCAATCCCCTCAATCAGCAAACGAATCCTCTTCCGATTCGAGTCCAGGAAGCGAATCCAAATCGGACGCATCCAAATCGGAAGCATCCAACTCCGCAGGCGATGATTCGAAAAGCGGCGAACAAGATTCCTCGAACGCTGAATCCGACTCGGCGAACGAATCTCAATCGTCCAAGAACGAATCTGCTGAACAATCCAAGCAAGAATCTGATCAATCGAAACAAAACAACGAGCAGTCCCGGCCGCCATCTGAGAACCAAAACGAGAACTCGAATCAGCAGAAGGAACCACTCTCGGCTCGGACCAAGCCGCCACCGGACCGTTCGCCTCCGCTGAGTGGCGTGTTCAGCACCATCGCGGGAATGCTGAAATGGTTGATCTTCCTTGGTTTGTTTGCATTCATCGCGATTTTCATCTTTCGCAATTTGGACGCCATCATGGCGTGGTGGGACAGCCTGCTTGCGGAAGAAGATCGTGAAACGACCGCGCAACAACCTTCCGCGAAGAAGCTCCAACCCGAGACGCCGCCGCGACCGTTCTCATCGTTTCGCAATCCGGTGGGCGATCCCGATCCGCGCAAGGTGGTGGTGGTGACTTTCCAAGCCTTGGAAGCTTGGTGCCGCGAACAGGGTGTCGAACGATCGCCGGATGAAACTCCGTCCGAATTTGTTCGACGCGTCGCGGTGCAATTCCCGACGCTGGGTCAATCTGCGATCCAGGTCGTCGATGCTTACAACCGAATCGTTTATGGTCGTGCAGCGGCCGCGAAAAATGATGTCGAGGCCGCCAGTTCCGTATGGCAAGTCTTCGCTGGTGGCATCCGCACTTCATGACCTCGCATTTGCACTCCCCCATTCACACCAAAATCGCACGCATCACGGCGCCGTGGATGTTTGCGATTTCCGTGTGGTTCTTGGTGTGCCAAGCGATCTTGATTGTGATGTGGGTCGACGTCCCCAATCTTCGCGAAACGACCACCCAAGCTCACGCGGAAGATTACGTCCTCCGGGTTGATTCCACCTACTTAGGGATGTGGTTCGAACGACTCGCCATTCTTTCGATGGCTGCCATTTGGCCGATCGTGATCATCGAATCCATCTATCACTGGATCATCCGGCCGAAGTCTCGCTCGATGCGATGGTTTCACTTCTTCACGTTGATGTTCTGCATTTGCCCGTCGCTGCGGATGTGTGCTCGCAGCTACGAAATGCACGGTCAGCTTTGGTTGCCGGTCATGTCATGGCAACGCACCAACAAACGACTGCGTCGCCGTTTAGCTCAACACTTCAGCGTTCCCATGATTGGCATCGCGTTGCTGATCTTGCCCGTGTTGGTCACAGAATTCTTTCTCAAAGAACAAGTCGCTCAGCATCAATGGCTGCGAATCGCATTGCACGTCGGCACCGGCGTGATCTGGTTCGCTTTCGCGGCTGAATTCATCCTGATGGTTTCCATCGCCGAGAAAAAGATCCACTACATCCGCCAGAACTGGGTCGATCTCGCGATCATCTTGCTGCCGTTTTTCTCTTTCTTGCGATCGATGCAAGCGGTTCGCGGAACCCGGTTGGCGAAGCTCGCGAAAATCCCGCAAATCGCAAAGCTCGCGCGGGCCTATCGCTTGCGAGGCACCGCCCTGAAAGGGTTTCGGGCCCTGGTGATCTTGGGCGTCGCAACGCGGCTGTTCAAAACCGACAAGAAACGCCAAATCGAACGACTGCAAGCTGAATTGGCGGTCGCCCGTCGGGAAACGCGATTGATCCGGCTCGCGATCGCTCGATTGGAGCGGGAAATCCAGGAGGAAGCG
>NZ_DDGH01000071.1:57403-62838 GCF_002337565.1 Rhodopirellula sp. UBA1907
CAGGAGGAAGCGGACGACGAAGCCGAGATCGCGGCGGGAGTCGACGATCCGGGCAGCCACGGCGACGCGAAATTATCCGAAAAGAATCTCGCCTAAATTGCCAACATTGCTGAAACTTCGGCGAATCCGCCTGGGTACCTTTCTTCGTAGGCGCCCTGTTCTTGAGATGACACGGCCTTACAGTTGAAGCTCTTGCCTTTCAATTTCCAATTTGATCCGACAAAGGACGCACCCGTGAGATTGTCGTACGCCCGTTTCCAACCCGCCCGCCCAGGCGTTTCCCGAGTTGCCACGTTCGCGTTGGCCGCTCTGGTCGCTATTGCGGGTATCGCATCACCGTTCACTTCGGTGACGGCTCAAGAAAAACTGATTCCCGGTGGCGGCAGTGCCGTTGCGGGACAATCCACTGAACCAGTCGTCGTGGTCACGCTGGGCAGCATTGATCAATTGACTCGCGACCTGAACTACTTCAGTGGTGCGATCGGCCAACCACAATTGGGCGGTATGTTCGCCATGATGGCCGGAACCTTCACACAAGGTCTCGACACATCCCAGCCCGTTGGCATTGTCGTGCCATTGATTGACGGTGCACCCGAACCCATCGCCTTGCTGCCAACATCGAATGTCAAAACCGTGCTCAAACGTATGGAAGCTCAAGTCGGTCCTGCCGACGAGCTGGACGACGGCACGATGGTGATCGCCATCGGTGCCAACACAGTGTTCATTCGCCAGGTTGGTAACTGGGCAGTCCTGGCTCGCAACCGCGCCGTTTTGGACCGTGCTCCCGCCGACCCATCGGCCCTGATCAGCGAAATGGGAGCTGAATACGACATCGCCGTTCGGTTGGACGTTCAACAAGTCCCACCGCCAATGCGTGACGCATTGATTGGACAAATTCGCCAAGGATTTGACCAAGCGATGAAGCAGCAACAAAACGGCGACGAAGCCGCAATGGAATACGCTGCCCAATCGATCGAACAACTCGAACAAGTCATCGATCAAACCAAAGAACTGATGATTGGAATCGACATCGATTCCGCCAATCGTCGCGTGTTGTTGGAAACGGAGTTCACCGCCGTCCCAGGTTCCAAGCTGGCTCGCATGTACGACGGACAAAAGCCCATTCCATCGGCTTACAGCAGCGTCGTTCGCGACGATGCGGCTGGCTATGTTCACTTCGCCAGCTCGATCGGCCCCGAAGCTCTTGAACAAGCACAAACCAGCGTCGACGGCGCGATGCAAATGTTGGGTTCGGCCTTGAGCCAAACCGACAAGCTGAGCGAATCCGAGCAAGCCGAAGCGACGGACATGATCCGCCGTGTGGTGGAACTGATGATGGATTCGGCCAAAGAAGGCAAATCGGACTTCGGTGCTTTGTTGCTGACCGACGCCAACAAACTTCAATTCGCTCTGGGTGCATTCGTATCCGATGGCGGAGAAGCAGCCAGCATCGTCAAAGACGTCGCTGCAAAAGTCCAAGGCCGTGGTGACGCACCTCGTTTCGAGTTCGACGTCAACAACTACAAAGGCGTCAACATGCACTTGGTGGAAGCCGACGTGCCCGCTGACGAAGACGAAGTTCGCAAGATCTTTGGCGAACAAGTTCGCGTTCACATCGGAACCGGCCCCAAAGCAATCTACGTTGCACTGGGTGACGACAGCCTACCTTTGATGAAACAATTGATCGATTCAGAAGCCACTCCAGTGGCTCCATCAGGCAACACGTTGATGCAAATTCAAGTCAACCTGATGCCGATCCTTCAGTTCGCTCAATCGATCGAAAACAACGATGCGATTGCAGCCATGATCGACGCACTTTCGCGAGCCGATGACGCGGGCGAACTGCGAATCGTTTCCGAAGCCATTGCCAATGGTCAAATCAGCCGCTTCGTCATCGGTGATGGCATGCTGCAAGCCATCGGTGCGGCCGCTCGACAAGCTCAGCAAGCCAAGATGAACCAAGGCTTCTGAGTGATTTTCGTTTCGATCGCCTGCTCGCCAGATGATTGAAATCGACACTGCTTTCAAACCTCTCTGGGCCGGCCCGTTTACCGGGTGGATCCAGGGAGGTTTTTTCTTGCCCTCCACAAATTCCTGATCTCATGGTCACTGAATCTTCTCCGAACTCTGCCGCGTCCAACTCTGCCGCATCAACCGAGTCCGATGCCAACGCTCCTTCCCGCGGCCCAGGCCGATCGCTTTTGGTTGGACTATCGTGTTTAGTAATCGGGATTGGTTTGGGGTGGATACTCAGAGGCAAGCAATCACCATCCTCCGTGGCAACTCCACCGACCGTCGTCGGATCCAAGCAAACGGCATCAGGTGAAACATCAGACGGCCAAACGAACATCGCTTCGTCGGATGTCCCCATGGAGGATGTCTTGAAACTGGCGGAGGAATCGCTCCAGCACTTGATCGACAACGTCGACGGCTACACGACGCGAATGATCAAACACGAACAAGACCGCAATGGCGTTCTGCAAGAACCGTCGGAGATGTTCATGAAGATCCGAACGCGACACGTTGGTGGCGAGCCCGGCCAAGGCCTGCGTGCTTACTTGCGATTCGAAACACCCGAGTCCGCGAAAGGACGGGAGGTGATTTGGATCGAAGATCAAAACGATGGACAACTGCTCGTTCGCGAAGCAGGTTTCATCGGCAGCATGATGACCGCCAAACTGGATCCAACCAACTTTCTGGCGATGCGAGGTCAGCGTTACCCAATCACCGAGCTGGGGCTGACCAACTTGGTGCGCAAGCTGATCGAACGTGGCTCACGCGACATCGATAACCCCGACGTCCGCGTGACTCGCACAGAAGGGCATGACTTCGACGGAAAATCGCTGACGCTGTTGCAAATCCAACGTTCGAAACCCACCGATCAACCCGATGACTTTTCGTTGGCCGAAGTCGTGATCGACGAAGAGCAGAAACTGATCGTCAGCTTCCGCAGCTTTGGTTGGCCAGCGTCCGAAGGCGAAACGCCGCCCCTGATCGAATCGTACGAGTACCACGATCTGGTCATCAATCCGGCGTTGACCGACCTCGATTTCGATCCAACCAACCCGGACTACACGTTTCCCGAGTGAGGCGATTGATCACAGATACGCTTGGCCCGATGAAGTGGATGAATTTGGCCTTTGGCCAAAGCGTGCGGGTGGCGTAACACAAGACCAGTGGCGTTGCCCGCTGGCTATGTTGAGCTTGGCCATTGGCCAAGGTGGACGACTGGCCAACGGCCAGTTTCATCGAAGCCAGTTGATTCGCCCCTGGGACTCTGCCCGGTTGCCCCTGACGAATCGACAACCAGCTTTTGGCTGGCAAAGGTTGCGTTCGCCCAGCGAGCACTGGTTCCCAAACGCAAAAAATGCTTGACATCGGCGTGCTGCACCACCACGTTAGGTGAGGGCAGCGCAACCAGCGATAAGTTCCTCCCAACCAGCGATAAGTCCGAGACTGCGAACCTGAGACGGGACAACGCAACCGGTGAGAACCCCCAACCATCCGACTTACCTCCGGACCAACCGGGGATAAGCATATCGTTCGCCAATAACAATACTTTCAACGCCAATGCGATGGAGACCTGAATGGGATGGGCCGTTGGTGCTGGCCTCGCGATGCTACTGCTACTTGCTCTCTCGGTATGTGCCAGCCTTCTGGCGATGCTGCGGAGCTTCATGCGGTCCGAACAAACACACTTCGCCTGTATTCTTGTTCCCGCGATTGCCGCCTTTATTGGTTTCAGCGTCTTTGCGATGCTACGACTTGTGGAACTCCCGACGATCGCTTTCGAGACACTTGTACTGGGGTCAATTGCCGGCGTAGGATTCGGCTGCTTGATTGGCGTGATGCCTTTGCAGACGCGTTAATTGCTCACGTGCAATTGTGGGCCTAGGTGCTGGCGGCGGTGCATCATTGACCCAACGTATAATCGGCGAACCAGACGATGCACATGAGCCGCCGAGTTGAGTTTATTGAAGTGGTGAGTCGTTCGCGGCGGCCACGTGATCGTTAACGTTCGTCGAATAATCTTATGCCCAGATTTTACTCTGTCTTCCTTGCTCTGTTGATCGTGCCGACCAATTGGTCTCGGTCGACTGCCGACGATTTGCTCAATGTGCGCGAAGCGAACTGGCTTGAGATGCTACGTGAGCAGATCCCTCAAGTTAGCGAATCGCAGCAACGAACCGCTATTGCAATGACGGTCGCGGTTCTCGCTGAAACCGGACATGAAACGGAAGCCCAAACGATTGCCTTGAGTCAAGAGGACGAGGATACGAAGAATTCGCTGATGACGAGCATCGCTACATCTCTCGCGCAAAAAGGCCTGTTCGATGCTGCATTTGCAACGGTCGACAAGATCTCCGAACCGAGGTGGAAAGAGCGAGCCACGCACTTCGTTGGCATGGCACTTGCCAGTAAAGGCGAACTCGAACGTGCCGAGTCCCTCATTCGGCAGATGTCGGATGACTACCACAAAGATCGCGTCCTTGCGGACATCTGCGAGTATCTAGCGCGAGCAGGCAAAATCGAAGAGGCTTTCACTCGTGCTCGCGACATTTCAGATTCCTACCGTAAGAGTGAATCGAATAAGGCAATTGAAAGACTACGCGATGGAACTCCAAGTCCTTTGGAACAGCTTTCGGGCTCACTACGTGATCGTATCAGCACAATGACTGCCTTCTCTTCAGACGGTACCTACGACGCCGCAATACTGGCGATCGTCGCCGCAAAGGCAGGTGATGAAGAAGGGGTTAGAAAATACATCAATAGTGCCATTGGGGAATCGAAAACCCGAGGCATTCCACCGAAGAAAATCCCAACAGCAATCCTTGCCTCCGTCGCGTTCGTCGAACTTGGGAACGAAAAGGAAGCAGGTAATCTGGTGGAGAGACTTTACGGAAGCGTTGGCCGAGATTGGAGCGGCTTATCGACGGCCTTCGGCTCCCCGATCCTGATTTCCCTACTCGTACGTTTGGAGCGATTTGATGCGATCGATGAAATACTCAAGAGAAAACGGGAGGTGTTCCAGGCTGATCCGACGGAATCTTGGTACCTTTTCACTCTTGAGTCGGTTGCGGAATCACTCGTAGAGCAAGACTACATTTCTGAATTTGAATCACGGTTAGACCTTGCTAGAACGCCTGATGAGAAGCTCTATCTCCTGATGGGGGCAATCATTGGGGGCGACTACGCACGACGAACCAAGCCATGAACCCAAGTCGCCGGTCTCGCGTTCAATTACATCACGATCAAACGCGGCGACTGGGTTATGGCACCCGTTATCGGATGCAATGAATCACGATTTCCCTTACGCCGACGATTTTGCATACGTCGAGAAAGTGTTTTCGTCCTGCGCACCCAAAAGGAATTGTTTGGCGGCCGCGAAACTCAGGAATCTTGGCGGATCCGGCCGTCATCTGCTTCCGGTCGTT
>NZ_DDGH01000071.1:62952-64415 GCF_002337565.1 Rhodopirellula sp. UBA1907
CGGTCGTTTATCGGCTGTGTCGTGAGATCAATCTCAATGGCGAACTCGATCAGGCCGAATACGGTTTCTTGCTGTCGGCGGTCCGATCAATCGGATGCGTCATCCATTCCATTGGGTTCGATCCAACGGATGACCTGCACGTTGAATTCGTCGACTGGACGATCGCGCTTACGCACTGTTCTGACAATGAACTTCGGGCAATTGGGATTTGGACGCTGGGAGATTTGGGGATTCCACCCGAATCTGTACGCGAACGTCTCATTGAACTGGTTGGCTCGGATCGCTACGGCAATGATCACGAGCAAACGACATGTCGGTCAATTGCCTTCCGAATGTTGGCGAGAGTTAGCCAGAAATCGGCCGCTGAATTCGTTGGCACGGAAGCTTGCAATGAATACCTTCAATCCATGGATTTATGGCTGCGACGCAACGCCGAGCGACCGAACGGACACTACGATCATGGACCCGAGCTAGAGGCTGAGGTTGCATGGCTGCGTTGAACAACCGATAACAATCGGATGCACGACGAGTCGCCGAGTCGTGGTTTTTGAAGTGGAGGATCACTCGCGGCGACCGCGTGATCCGTGACGTTATGGCTTAAGAGAGAAACTGCATGAAGGTCTTCATCAGCTGGTCCGGCCCTCGAAGTCGTGCAGTTGCAGAGTTGCTCAACGATTGGACGAAGTGTGTACTTCAGGCAACGCGTCCATGGTTGTCGACGCGGGACATTGATCGAGGCGCGCTTTGGTTCAGCGAAATCCACGATCAGCTTAAGGATACATCTGTCGGGATCGTTTGCCTTACTCAGGCAAATCGAAATCGACCATGGATCCTCTTTGAGTCCGGAGCCCTAGCAAAGGGGCTCTCATCGAACCGCGTCTGCACCTTTTTGATTGACCTGAAGCCCGCTGACTTGGAAGATCCGCTTGCACAATTCAATCATACGATGCCTGAGAAGGGCAGCGTTTGGGAATTGATGCGCACCCTCAACAATTGCTTAAGCACAAACGCTCTGGATGAACGAATCCTTGAGCAAGTGTTTAATACTTATTGGGAACAGTTTGACACCAAATTTGCGAAGATACTTGCACAGAACCCAGAGGCTGAAAAATCAGAGCCACGGCCGAAGGAAGACATACTTGCAGAGATACTGGACAACACTCGCCACATGCATTCGCGACTTCGTCGCCTTGAAAGTCGACACGAACGTCTGATGTCAGACGAAGAACGGCACATGATGCTTTTCAACGATCGTGAGTGGTCGCCCGAGCGAGCTGAAATGCTTTATCGCCAAATGCGTGACTCAGAAATGCCTGTAGAGCATATTGTGGAAACCTTGAAGATGAATGGCGTGCCCACTGATTTTGCCGTTCACCTCGTTAACAGCGAAGAAGAACGGCCACGCAATCGGGCGTCGAAAAAGAAGCCATAACAATCCGTATCGGGATAGGGGCCCGGTTGCC
>NZ_DDGH01000022.1:0-27998 GCF_002337565.1 Rhodopirellula sp. UBA1907
GTTCTTGGTGAATAATGCGGGCTGAAAGGAAGCTCGCAACAGCCAGTCGTTAAAGTTCTTCGCCTTTACTATTGAGCGAGTAGTAGCTGGCAAGCTCGAGGTCACCGGCTTCGACTTCGGCATCCGTCCAAAAGTTGCTGTCCTTTGGAAATCCGTTGTTGATGAAGCCATCGCCATTGGCGTCATACAGCCCTCGCACGCTTCCATCTGCCATCAAGACGTGACAAACGCCGCCATGGTGACTCGACATCCCGCGGTAATCTTGTCGTGTGTCGTAGTTCCAAATCCGCAGCCATCCTGAAACGCCTTCGCGTGGCGTGCTCGCCGGGATCACTGGCTCTTCCAGATAGTTCGGGTCGGTCTCTTTGTGCAGAATTGGCTCACCGACGATGGGAGTCACATACGGCGTTCCAGATGTCAATTCGCCGACGTTGCCGGATAGCTGGCCAATGGGCGATGCATCACAAAGAAGCGGAACTGTGCTGCTGGGTGCCTTCGCGGTGTCCAATAGACGTGTCGTCAATGGACCACGGGTCACGTTGAGCGACTTTAGATCATTTTTGCAGGCAGAATCTTTGGGCTGGGGCTGACCGCTTTCGTCCAAAATCACTTCACTACGGACCAGGAACCACGACGCGGCGTAGTTCGTGTTGTAACCGTCTTCCAGCATTTTTCGTTCGATATATTCGACTCGATCCGCTGGACTCGCCTCGATCAGCCGAGCCACGTTCTTGATAACGGTGCCCATTTCGTTCGTGTATTCCTCGGCGCCCAACTGATCGACGCAGTCGTTGGTCGCCCAGTCGGCCTCGTTGTCACTGAGCAAGTGTTCGATGGCGCTGCTCGCCTGAGCGGATGTGCTGGTGCACCGCATTTCGCTCACCAACACGCCGCGTCGCACCAGATCCGCCACCCATCCCACTTCGGTGGGCACACCATCACGACGGAAGTCGAATGCACCTGAACAAAACTCACCGTTGGGCGCGTTCACAGTACGGCCGGTCAAGCCAACTCCGAATTGCTTCAGATTGTTCTGACACTGAGCGGCTCGCGCGGCCTCACGTGCTTTCGAAACAGCGGGAAGCAACAACGCTGCCAACACACCGATGATCGAAATCACCACCAACATTTCAATCAACGTGAATGCGGCGTTGCCTCGTACAACCATTGGCTGCTTGAGCGAAGATTCAAATTGGCGACGGTTGATGGACATGTGAACGAAGACCGTGGAGGAGGATGAGACAAGAACCCAGAGAGGGATACTCGCGCTGCTCCACTTTTCGCATGGTCCGGCGAGGCTTCAACGTCAAAAAAGAATCGGCCGACAACCTTCACGAAAAGGATTGACTGGCCTTCATCAGAAATTCACCGACGCCGAAACTCGTCCACTTCGATTGCGAAGTATTCCACTGGCGGCGAACGACGGGATTTGGTATCGGCGACCACCGTTGGACCCTTCCCACCGATAAAACTCTGACTGGAGCCCACCACGATGTTGCTGCGAATCCCTTCCACGTCCCGTCGCCTCGCTTTGATTGGACTGGCCTGCCTGGGAACACAGAGCGTTCTGGCACCCCAATCGATCGGCAACGCGAAGGAACAATCGGTTCTGGAACAAGCCGAAGATGCAACCGGTGAAACCTACTCGCTGAAACACACGCTTCAGCCTGGGCAAACACTTCGCTATGAAGTCACCCACGTTGCCAAAACAAAGACTCGCATCAATGGGTCCGAAGAAATCGCGAATGTTCACACCAAGAGCAATCGAGCTTGGACCGTCGCGGAAGCCAATGATTCCGAAATGACGTTTGATCACTCGATCGAATCCGTCGCCATGACCCAGCAAAATGGCGGTGCGGATGAAGTTCAATGGGACAGCACAACCGGCGAAGAACCACCGAAAATCTTCAGTGTTGTCGCTTCGCAGATCGGGACTCCGCTGGCAACCGTGACGATCAACAAGCAGGGCCAAGAAGTCCGCCGGGAAGATCATGCCGGCTCCAAGTCCTCGCTGGGCATGGGGACGCTCGCGCTGGCACTGCCTGACAAACCCGTCAAGATTGGCGAATCATGGGCCGTCCCGACGGAAATCAAAGCCCGAACCGAAGATGGCTTCGTCAAGCAAATCAAAATCCGCCAGCTTTATACGCTGAAGAAAGTCAAAGCGGGTGTGGCAACACTGAGCGTGAAAAGCGAAACCTTGACCCCGATCGAAGAAGAATCCTTGCGAGCACAAGTCATCCAGCAACTCAGCAACGGAACGCTGCGTTTCGATGTCGACAACGGCTACTTGCTCAGCAAAGAACTGATCTGGGACGAATCCGTCGTCGGCTTCCAAGGTCCTGGCAGCATGATGGAATACCGAGCCAAGATGACTGAGGAACTGCTGCCCGCAGACAGCTCCACGACGGTCGCGTCGAAGAAGAAAAGCCAACGCTGATCGCCGCCGCCAGTCTCGGCAGACTCCTCTCCCCCGTAGGCCAGGTCCTACCTGGCGGGGTGATTGGACGGTACTCGTTTGAACTCGAGAACCAAATTGTGACTCGCCTCGCTTTGTGCCAAAGCATCGGCTCGAGTGCCAGGTGAAACCTGGCCTACGTTGCTTCGATCATCTCCGGCGGCTCACGCAAGCGATCCGCCATTTGACGAAACTCGTCGATCAACAGCTCTTGCTCTCGATAAAACACGGGAGCTCGAGGCGGTGATGCGACTTCTTGGTGACCGAGCGAGTTTTCGCCGTTGCGACGGTCCTTCAACAGCTCACCCCAAAGCAGCCGTTGCTCGGTCAGCTCAGGATCGTCCCACTCGGGCAATCCGCTCTCAAGCTGATTCAGCGTACTGCGAACCGCGACATCGAGCTTCCGCTCGAAACGCTTCTGCTCGATCCCCAGCCGATACAACGGGTCGGACAACGGAGCCTCCAAGAACGACTTCTCGTTTCCCAGCTCATCGTCGAACCGGCCACTCCACTCTCCCTTTTGAAAGCGTTGCCACTCGCTGATCAGGCATCGCTGGCGACTCTCACGACGTAGTTCCTCGCTGGCCAGTTGATCGACCACTCGAATGAATGTTTCGCGATCCAACTGATGCTCTTCGCCCTGCGGGAGAGCCTGACCAGTGAACAGGTTTTGATCGTAGGCGATCTGCCTCAAACCAGCGATCACGATCCACTCATTGGACTCGGCATTATTGAGCAGTTCGCCCAACTCGCCCAATGCAAGTGCCTGCTCCCGAGAAAGCCTTGACCACTTGGCGGAGACTTCCAACGCTTTGCGGCGCAACGGTTGCCACTCAAAATTTTGCGGAGCCACATAGCGGTAAGGTCCATTCCAAATGGCTTGTCCCAGACCCAAGATTGGGTCGCGAACGCACAACTCGTACAGCACCGTTTGCGAGACGAACTCACCCATCATCGTGTCAGACTTCAATTCCGTGTCCAATCGGAATGTCAGATCACGCATTTGTTCCGCTCGGTTCAAGTGGACCGCCTCGACCGCCACCAAACCAGACTGATGAAAGCTCGGATTCAAACGGATAGTGAATTGCATCTTGCCTGCGTCTGCGGTGCCCACATTTGGAAATTCCGTTTGCAGCATGATCTTCTTCATGCCTTCGTCGAACCGATCGAGCGAATACACATCCGCATTCAAATCGATGTTCCGAGTCCCTGGCAACACATCCACCGCCGACTCGAAGTCTTCCGGCGTGACTGGCGTCTGAACGATCGCCAGCATCTCGTTTCGCCACGCAGGCATTTCTGGCGGCGTCGTCCACCAGCGATGCACGAAGAGACACAGGCACATCACTCCTAAGGCCAGCAAGCAATACGCCAGCCCTCGTCCCCACACAGCAGCCGAAGAAACACCTTCCATCACAAAAGGCGTCAAACGCCGAGTTGCGAACAGCAACACGCCTGCGGCCAGCCAAAGCAGGCTGGTGTAACCTCCGTAGAACGCGAGCAGGCCAAACGCGGGTAGCATCCAGAGCAGAGCCACCACAGGTGCACCAAAGAACGCCAGCGATGGACGGCGGCCCCATTGCCCCGTCAAAACACCGATCAAGAAAAGAAGGGTTTGCACGACCCCGTTGAACCCGAAGGCCTGCCACAAGGTTCCAGTTCCGTAATGCATCCCAAGATACAAATCGAGGCCAGAAACAAATGGGAACACCAGTATCAGAAACAACGATGTCATCGCGTTTGGGATCAGTCGCGTCACCCAGATCAGGTTCGGCGACCAACCACGGTCCGCGAAAAAACCTTGCCGCGTTCCCCGACGATCGCCGTGAAAAGCCGCGACTCCTAGCATCAGATGAGCGGCCGGCCATCCGAGGACAACCAACAGTGCATGAAAACCATGATTTCCATCCGTCCAAATCGATAATAGCGAGAACAGGGCAAACGAGCACGCAGCACCAATGACCAGACGAGTCTGCCGAACCTGTTGCCAAAGCAACGCGCGGAACGGACGCGGTTTGGTATGCCAAGCCACTTGCACCACGCTTGGCTGCCAAGCCGAAGCCGAGGCCACCGCTGGAGCCTGCCAACGGTGATCACTCGCACCGGCCAGGCGATGGCGAGCCAAACCAGCGATCATGGCCCCCAGTGCAACGAGACAAACCACAGCAAAACACAAAATGGCAACACGCTGACCAGCGGTCGCCTCCAAAAACGTGACTCCATGATGGAAAGGTGTGCTCACCAATCCGGCGATCGAGTAGTTCCACAACAAGGTGAGTCCCACGATCAACGGGATCACCAACATCACCGAACCGACCGGATTGCGAACGATCAACGCCGCGATCCAGCCACAGATCAGCAAGCCCACTCCGTAAACCGTCAACTCGAAGATCGATTCCGATCCGGAGATCCGTCCGATCTCGCCCCAGTCCCACTCGCCCCGCAACACGACCCAAGAAAGCACAAAGCAGGCTGTGGCGATCAAGACCGCCAGTGCCCAGGCGGCGAACCCAACCAATAACTTGGACAACAACACTTGCGACCAAGTCACCGGCAACGTCCGCAACCAATCCAGTGTTCGCTCTTCGTTCTCCGTGCCCAAAGAGATCGGCGGAATCCCGAGAGCAACCAAGTTCGGCAACAACACCCACAACACGGAAAGTGTCGTCAGGCTCGGATCCGAGGCCGGATCGATCGCGGCACGAAGGACCGCCAGGAAGAACAGCGCCGCCGTGCCGATGACACCCGCCAACAACAGCGGTTGCAGCATCCGAAAGTCTTTCCAAACCAAATGCTGAAATGCTGATCGTGGACGCGAAACGGCCGGGTAAGCAAAAGCATCAAGCGAAGTGGCCATCGTTCACCTCCTGACGACGATCGAAGAACGAGGGTTCATCCCGAATGGGTTGACCACAAACCGCAATAAAAACTTCTTCCAGCGTTGGCACGCTGACATGGAATTGGCGCACACCATCGTCAGGTCCCCAGTGCAGTTCCCCGGCGTAGTTCCAATCCGTGATCACCCAGCGTCTTTGACGACCGTTGTTAGTTTCGCTCAGCACACGCCCCGGCAACTCCGGTGACTCGACGTGAGCGTCTTCCATCGTTGCCGTCACGATTCGAGTGTGCAATTTCAAGTTGTTCATCGACTGAACCAATTTGACTTGGCCGCCATGAATCATCGCCACCATGTCTGCGACTCGTTCGACTTCATTGATGTGATGACTCGATAGCAGTACTGTTCGCCCAGCGGCGGCACGGTCGACCATCGATTCCAAGAACTGACGACGGACCATTGGATCCAAACCGCTGGTCGGTTCATCCAAGATCAACAGTTCCGGATCATGAGCCGTCGCGAGAGCCAGAGCCACTTTGGCTCGCTGGCCCTTGCTCATCGATTTGATCTTCGTTGCCGGTGGCACCTGAAACTCTTCGATCAAGTCGCGATACCGGGGGATAAAACCTTCGTCGTAGAACGCACTGACGAACCATCCAATCTCCGGCGGTGTCATCCACTCATAAAGAGCCGGCGAGTCGGACACGTAGCCGATCTTTCGCCTGATCTCCTCGGAGTGCTGACCACAATCATGCCCAAGGATCGACGCGTTGCCGGAATCCGGCTTTTGAAAACCGGTCAAGATTCGAATCAAGGTTGTCTTGCCGGCTCCGTTCTCACCCAGCAAAGCGAACACCGTCCCCGCCGGCACGTGCAAGCTGACGTTTTCCAACGCAACCGTGTTCCGAAACCGCTTGCTCACACGATTGACTTGAATGATGCCTCCAGGTTCGACGTCTGTCCGACCGAGGTGCGAATCATATGCAGGACGATCCGAGGCCATGCCAGACGCTTCCCGTGGACTAGGCTCACGCTCAATGGAATCCAATTCATTCATGGCTCGGCTCGTTGTTGGAGGAAGAAACAGATTCAAGTTTTGGTTCGTCCGAGTTGGACTTCGCCGAGGCCGCACTCAACCGTGAAAGCTCCGCTTCAAAGAGCGACCGCAATTGATCCGGCGACATCCCGCCGGCAATCGCATCGGCCAAAGCACGGCGAACACCGTCCCCGACCAAGTCATCGCGGGCGGACGTGCAGGCTTCGATCGCATCTCGCCGGACCACCATTCCGCGACCACGCAGCGGCTTGAGGATTTCTTGGGTCTGCAGCTCGCGATAGGCTCGCGCGATCGTGTTGGGATTCAGCGCGATCTCGCGAGAAAGCTGACGGACACTGGGAAGCATTTGGCCGCCAACCAGCGTGCCATCGGCAACAGCCAGCTTGACCTGACGGACGATCTGCTCGTAGATCGGCACGTCACTGGCCGCGTCAATGGAAAAGAACATGGGCATCTCCGAAGGAGGAGTCCGAGGCAGCAACGGCCACCCCGCACCTGTGTGCTACCACGATAGCACACCGAGCGATCCAGTCAACGTTTTACGCCAAAATTATTGACATGACCGTTTCAACCGGACTCGTCGACCGCGAGATTCGATGATCTTTTGGGTTCACCAATGAAGTGAACAAGGTGCCACCGATCAACGAGCCACTCTTTCGAAACCGCCCATTGCAAAAAAGCGTCCACGCGAATCTGCTCCGCTCGCGACGCCTGAATTCGCTCAACTGACCACGAAGCCAATTGCCGATGTCGACCGCCGACTCAGCCGCTCAATCGACGACGCCTCGTTCCGCCTTTCGTGTCGATTCGCTCGCGATCGGCATGATTGTGATGCTGGCGATGACGGTGCTTGGCCGAGGTATCGGCTTCATTCGCGGGATGGCGTTCTGTCGGTTGATGGACGACACCGATGTCGGACGTTGGTCGATGGCGTTTGGATTCATCACTCTGATCACCCCAGTGATGCTATTGGGGATCCCCGGCGTGCTGCCGAGATTCACCGAACACTTTCGTCTCAAGCGTTCGCTCACACCGTTTGTGCGCCGGATCGCGATTGGGACGCTGGCATGCACATCCATTTTCGTCACAACCATGTTGTGGTTTCCCGACTGGTTTGGATGGATCGTTTTCCTGCAACCGCAAGACAACCGACTGATCTATGGCGTCGCGGGAGCGGTCGTCGGGATGATCGTCTACAACTTTATCAGCGACCTGAACGGCTCACTCCGGCAAGTCCGAATGGTCTCATGCATGCAATTCATGCAGGGCGTTGGGTTCACGCTACTGAGTGTCGCGTGGCTGCTCGTGGGCGGTTCGTTTGCTGGCGTCGTTTGGATGTTTGCCGCGTCATGTTTAGTCGCATCGATCCCGGGCCTGTGGTCACTCGTTCGTTCTTGGGAATCGGCTCAGATCCTCCAACACTCAGAAGAACAAACCAATTCAACTGCGGCGGACGAACCGCTGCCGTCCGACGATGTTCCATTCGGCCTGTGGGACATGATCCGCCGACTGGCACCTTACGCGACGGCACTTTGGATGATGAACTTGATCGGCAATCTGTTTGAGCTTTCCGATCGATACATGATTCTGCATTTCATTCCCGCCACTGAAACGCTGTCCGCTGAAATCGCGGGTCAAGCCGCGGTGGGCCAATATCACTCCGGCCGAATCATCCCAATGCTGCTTCTCAGCCTAGGAACGATGATCGGGGGTGTCATGCTGCCGTATTTGTCAGCGGACTGGGAAGCAAAGCGTTTTGAAGCAGTGCAGACTCGATTGCGAGACGCATTGCTGGCGGTTTCGATCGTCTTCACGTGCGGAAGCGCGATGGCAATTTTACTGGGCCCTTGGATGTTCAATGTTCTCCTGCAAGGCCGCTACACCGACGGAATGACCCTGATGCCGATGGCTCTGTGCTTTTGCACCTGGGCGGCTCTCGTGACCGTCGGCCAGAACTACCTTTGGACGGTTGAAAAAGGAAAGTGGGTTCCAGTCGCCATGGCAGCTGGACTGCTTAGCAACCTTGCACTCAATGCTTGGCTGCTACCGATGTTTGGCTTGCAAGGTGCCGTGATCGCGACACTTTGTTCTCACGGCGTTGTGATGAGCGGAGTTTGGCTTGCCATGATCGGCTGCGGATACAACGTCGACATGACGCTGGTCGTGCTTTCACTGCTACCAGTCAGTCTGTTGGTCTCGCCCTATGTCGCACTGCTGCTCGCCACCACAATCGGCCTGATGGCTTGGAATGATGACGCGACTCGTCGACGATGGCTGGACAGCTTGCCTGACAAGGTTCGCTCGAAGCTGATGCCGCTGGGCTGAGCCTAAAAGCTTTGCTGCGTTTCGATTGAAAAGGTTAAATTGACAATTGCAAAGTGCAAAATGCTGTTGGGGTGAACGGGCCGCAAGCAATTTGAAATTTACAATTGTCAATTTAACCTTTTCAATGATTGCATCTAACGTGAATAATCTCGGGGCTTCCACCCCGAGCTACCCACGACGGCCCCGTCCGGGGCGATGCAAGCGAACCTTTCGCGGCACAATTCGCACTTGTATCCCGGTCAGCCCGAATCACGATTGGCTCGGTATTGCCGATCATCGCACACGGTGCGGACGTTCCTTCGCGAACGTGAACAAACCCTCTTTCGCCGGCCTTGACGATCGCCCCAAAAATGGCGTTTGATACGGGGATGAACACACCCAACGACTCCACCGAAACTCGGCATCTTGGCCCACAAGAAATTGAGGCCAGAATCCCCCACCGCGCCCCCATGCTGTTGCTGGATGAAGTGGTGGAAATCACCGAGAACACGCTGCACGCCCGCAAAACGTTCTCGGCCGACGAGTTCTTCGTGCAGGGACACTTCCCCGATTACCCGCTGGTTCCCGGCGTGATTCAGTGCGAATGCTGCCTTCAAGCCGGAGCGATCCTGCTGTCTGAGCACACTCCCGCGGTGGGCGAATTCGTCCCCGTGGCGACCCGAATGGACAGTGTGAAATTCAAAAACATGGTGCGGCCGGGCGACACCGTCGACATTCACGTGACGCTCAAAGAGCAACTTTCCAACGCGTTTTTCCTCACCGGCAAAATGCTGCTCAACGGGAAGGTCACCACGCGGCTCGAGTTCGCATGCAGCATCACCCAAGCGCAGCCCACCCCATCCACTGAATCGGATGCAAAATTTTGAGCACCGAAAACAACTCCGCGTTCGACTTCCTGGGGATGACTGGCAAGACGTTCCTGGTGATGGGAGTCGCCAACAAAAAAAGTGTCGCCTTCGCGATTGCCAAGCAAATTGAGCAAGCCGGCGGAGAGGTCATCTACGCCGTTCGCAGTGAGGCTCGCCGCGACAGTCTGGCAAAGCTGTTGTCCGGTCGCCGGATGATCGTTTGCGACGTCGAACAACAATCAGAAATCGATGCGTTGGCCGCCGAACTCGAGCGGGACAACGTGACGCTCGCCGGGTTGGTGCACGCAATTGCCTTTGCCGATTACAGCGACGGCATTCGCCCGTTCCATGAAACGACGCGTCGCCAATTCCTTCAAGCGATCGACATCTCGGCCTTTTCATTGGTCGCGGTTTGCAACGCTGTCAAAGACCGTTTGGCGAGTGACGCCAGCGTGGTCACGATCGGAATCAGCACCACGCGGATGGCTAGCGAAAGCTACGGCTTCATGGCGCCGATCAAAGCCGCCCTGGAATCATCGCTGGCCTTCCTGACCAAATCGTTCAGCCGATTCAGCCAAGTGCGTTTCAACGCCGTCGCAGCTGGGTTGCTGAAAACGAGTGCTTCCGCGGGAATCCCCGGTTACGTCGATTCGTACCTGTACGCCGAGAAAGTCATCCCACGAGGGGAAGCGGTCTCGACGAACGAAGTCGCATCGACGGCAGCCTTTTTGCTGTCACCACGCAGCAGTGGAATCACCGCTCAATCGATCGTGGTCGATGCGGGCATGTCCATCAACTATTTTGATGCCGACGTGGTCGGAGCGGTCACCAACGCATCGGTCGACTGAAACCGGGTTCTAAAGCTGAGTTCGCCCACTCGCCGACAACACATATCCATCGCACCTTTCAATCTCTGAGTTTTCGGGCATGACCCAAGCCATCTACATCAACGGTGAATACTTCTCTCGCGAAGACGCCAAGATCAGCGTCTATGATCACGGGCTGCTGTACGGTGACGGCGTGTTCGAAGGCATGCGAATTTACTCGGGCAAAGTTTTCGCACTCGAAGACCACATGACACGGCTCTACGAAAGTGCCCGTGCGATCATGCTGGACATCCCAATCGCGATCGATGCACTGACGACCGCCGTGAACGAAACCGTTGCCAAAAACGGTTTGACGGAAGGCTACATTCGCTTGGTTGTTACCCGCGGCGGCAACCAATTGGGTCTCAACCCGTTCGCGTGCGAAGATCCCCAAGTGATCATCATCGCAGACACGATCTCGTTATACCCCGAAAAGTTTTACACCGAGGGCTTGGATCTGATCACCGCATCGACCATCCGCAATCACCCGGCCGCACTCAGCCCCCGCGTGAAGTCGCTGAACTATCTGAACAACATCATGGCCAAGATCGAAGCCATTCGCGCCGGGTGCATTGAAGCGGTGATGTTGAACACCAAAGGCGAAGTCGCCGAGTGCACTGGCGACAACATCTTTATCGTTCGTGGCGACCGTTTGATCACGCCACCCATCGACGCGGGAATTTTGGAAGGCATCACCCGCAACACGGTGATCGACCTGGCTCGCGAAAACGGAATCGAAGTGGCGGAGGAAGCCATGACGCGTCACGACATCTTCGTCGCTGATGAATGCTTCTTAACCGGCAGCGCCGCTGAAGTCATCCCCGCAGTCAAACTCGATGGCCGAGTCATCGGCGACGGCAAACCCGGTCCAATGACCCAAAAGCTCAACGCCGCCTTCCGAGAATTTGTGGCTCGCTGAGGAAGTCGCTGGTCCCATCGTTCAGCTTGACGGGCCCCCAACTTGACGGGCCCCCAAAGCGGATCGAGTGACTGAGCGTTGCTGGAACGTCGTCAAAACCGTAGCGGAACTCGCCAAGAGTTTCGGCCACCCAACGCCCAATCGCCGAAACTCTTGGCGAGTTCCGCTACGACATTTCCGAAAGTCTTGGCGACTTCCGCTACGTTTCCTGTGCGTACTTTGGGTCATCGCGGCGAAAACACTCGGTTCGTTTTAAAAACGAGAGAGTTCGCCAGAGGATCTCCCAACTATCCAGCTCAAACAATCGGAGGTTGGGATAACCAGGAATCAGGCATCCGGTATAGATATAATCTGCAAATCCATCGACCGGCGCAAGCCCTTTCCGTTCGGGGTTGCGAGCGATGTACTCCGCAACGTCTTCGATTGCCGAACACTCGCATTCTGATTCACGCAGCACATGATCGTAAGGCTGCCGCTGAAACTCGAAACCAATTCGCTTCAAGCAGGAGTTCAAATCGTTTCGAACCGTCTTCATCGCGAGACGCTGGTCAGTACTTTCACTTAATCCGCACCACAACAGATGGGCATGGTCTGGCATCAAACAGAAGACGGGGCACGCGAACTGGTAACGAAACATTGCATGGGCGAGAACTTCACGAAACTTGTAGAAAAAACGTGGTTCCAACCAACCTGTTCGACGACCTTCCATCGTCATCGTCCAGTGGACCCAAGCAAGCCCGCGATAGGACTCCGGATCAAGACGTTTCAGTCGCTGTTTGTGCTGCCTGTCCATCCCAAAATTCTATCACCCCCAACCGTAGCGAACGTCGTCAAAACCGTAGCGGAACTCGCCAAGAGTTTCGGCCACCCAACGCCCAATCACCGAAACTCTCGGCGAGTTCCGCTACGACATTTCCGAAAGTCTTGGCGACTTCCGCTACGGTCACATCCCTCACTCCGCTGAAAACGCTTCGCGGAGATGCTTGAGGTTGCGGGGGTTTTGACCGAGATCCCCTTTGCCGACACGAGACTGACTTTCCGCATCGACGCGAGTGAAAACGTCACCGGAGGATGAAACATCCTCCGTCAGACGTACGTGGACATCGTCGACAAATCGCAACCACTTCGTCCGGCGGGTCAAGTGAATTGATTGCGTTTGATCAGTCGCCAACGTGTCCATCGGGTCATCGGTCATCGATTCGATTTGCCAAATGGATTCGGACTCCACCCATCGCTCCAGATCGGCTCGCACGTCCGCGATTCGTTGATGCAATCGCATCGGTCTCATTTGCGGGTCCGTGGCGGAATCATCCCACTTGGCATGATTGGTCGTCCAATCTCGTCCCCAATCGTCGACGAGAGTCGCCACACGTGCGACAATCGCCAACGTTACCACTCCAGCGATTGCAGTTCCTGTCATTGCTCTTCTCGTTCGTTTTCGCGAGCGGTCATCCCGCCGTTCACTTTGAATTGTCATGTCGACCATGGATCTATTTGCCGATCAAGAAGCGGACCATCTGTTTGCTGCCCAGCCCTTGGCCGCACGAATGCGTCCCAAGAAGCTATCGGAGTTTGTCGGCCAACAACACATCCTAGGCGAAGGGAAACTACTTCGGCGATTGATTGCAAGTGGTCGCGTTGGCTCGATCCTGCTGCACGGCCCGCCGGGAACCGGCAAGACCACGCTTGCCCACCTAATTGCGTCGGAGCAGAACAGCGAACTGATCACGCTCAATGCCATCAGCAGCGGTGTGAAAGACGTTCGCGAAGTGCTTGCGAAAGCACGCGACCGCGTGTCAGCGGGCGACCCCAGACCACTGCTTTTCATTGATGAGATTCATCGATTCAACAAATCTCAGCAAGACGCACTGCTCGCCGATGTGGAATCGGGCATTATCTCGCTGATCGGTGCCACAACCAGCAATCCGTACTTCGCGGTCAACGCTGCTCTGATCAGCCGAAGCCAACTGTTCGGCTTGGAACCCGTTTCCGTCGATGACATGCGCAGTCTGCTGAAGCGGGCGATCACAGACCGAGAATGCGGGCTCGGAGCTCAGAATGTTACCATCGACGAAGACGCGATTGACTATCTCTCATCGGCCTCAGATGGCGACGCTCGCAAAGCACTGACGGCGCTCGAAGTGGCGGTGCACAGCCATGATGATCCCAAAACATCGATCACGCGAGAAGACGTTGCCGAATCCATGACCAGCCGCATCGCTGGCTACGATGCCACCGGCGATGACCACTATGATTTGGCCAGCGCACTCATCAAAAGCATTCGAGGCAGCGACGTGGATGCGTCCTTGTACTGGCTCGCGAGGATGCTCGAAGGCGGTGAAGACATTCGCTTCCTTTGCCGGCGACTAGTGATTTTGGCCAGTGAAGACATTGGCAATGCGGACCCGCAAGCGTTGATGATCGCAGTCAGCGCCATGCAGGCTTGCGAGATGATCGGGCTTCCCGAAGCTCAACTCACGCTGAGCCAAACGGTGGCCTACTTGAGCCTGGCCCCCAAAAGCAACGCAGCGACTTCCGCGATCAGCGCCGCTCGCCGGGACGTTCGAGATCGCCAGGTCATTCCTGTTCCGAAGATGCTTCGTTGTGGGCATTACACGGGAGCCGAAGAACTCGGTCATGGCGACGGTTACAAATCTGCTCACAACACCGAAGAAGGGGTGGCCAAGCTGGATTACCTGGGCGTCGACCGCCGCTACTACGAACCGGTCGAGCGAGGATTCGAATCCGAACTCGCCTCGCGGCTACAAAAAATTCGCGAGCAGTTGGGCAGGGAAGCCGATTGATTCACACCATGGCTCATGAACGCGGCAAGCACGCAACGAATGGACGAGTGCTAAATCGCTGCATCAACCATCTCGTGAGAATTTCACTACAGCCAATCCAGCTGAGTGATCCTTCGCAGTCGGTCCTCAAAATTCCCGAGCAGACCGCCGACCAAAACCCATTCGTGACGATCCCTCAGTTCGATTTCGCCGAACTTGTTGATTCGTAAAATGGAGTCACCATTGACGCCAGCTTCATGGAGCTGGCCCATGTCGATTTCGCCTTCGTTGATAACGTCCAACAACGATTTGCCGGTGAGTTCGATGAATTGCATGGTCGCAACCTAGCAGACGGATACAAAGACGAGTCGTTTCTCATTGCCCCACGGCGCTCGTCCGTCCAACCAGCTTAATTCAACGCAAAAGGTTTTCGACAACCGGCGTCAAATCTCGGCCAGAAAATTCGATGGCCGCCACTTTGCCGTCTTGGTCGATCACTGCCACAAACAGCAAAGAAACCACGCCAAACCGGTAGGCAACGGAGTTGGCAACAGAAGCTTCTGGGTCCGTCACACTTCGAAAACTCGGGAACGGAATTTTGTTGCGAGATTCAAATGCGGGAACGTCTGTCGACTGAACATCCAAGTTCATTCCGACGATTGCAACCTTTTCTGGGTACTGCCGAGCGATCGCTTGCAGGTTGTCGACGACCAACAACGAGTCTGGGAACGCGGCCGACCAGAACGGCATCAAAACGACTTTGCCGCGATAATCTTCCATCGACAGCTCATCACCGTCTGTGCTGGGCAGGTCCGGATCGAACGTCTTGCCAATGATCTTTTCGCGATTATCACGGGCCTGAAGTGCGGTCCTCGCCTCGCTCCCGCGATCGTCTTGCATGGCGGCAAACTTGTCATCCAAAACCTGATACGTCACTTCGGACAAATCCGCACGTCCGACTGTCTCTACCTCCAAACTTGCCCCCGCCAGAAACTGAGTCGTCAGAAGATCGGGTTGCTCATCGGCCAAGGCTTCGATCGCTGCCTTCCAATCACTCGTCGACACGGCGGAGTTGGATGGATCGGTGCCTTCGTTCGCCTCGTTGATGACAGTTTGCATTAGCTGCTGAACGCGCGATGTCGCTTCGCTGACCTGAAAATTGGGGCCTGCGACTTGGCGGGCCATGTCGACCAATGCCTCCATCGCACCGGACTCGCCGGCGTTCGCCTCAGCGGGCTCGACGAATTCCTCTAGGATCATCGCACGAACCCGTGCGGCTTCTTCAACATGTTCGAATTGCAGCAACGCGTCTTTGGCTTGTCCCATCACCATCAACGTCGCGGCGTCGGGAGCGGAACTGGATTGCAGCAATCGATCGATTTGAGAAACCACTCGACTGGGAGCACCTTCCTTTCCGTTTCGCAGGTCCTCGATCGCGAAACCGATCAGCACAAGCTGGCTGTCTGAACGTACATCCGGATCGGAGTCCTCTTGCAACGACTCCGCCAGTGTTTGCAGACTCTCGGCCGCTTTCAGATCACCCAACGAAGCCAAGTGGGAAAGGGATTGCAGCTCACCTTGGCGACCAATCGCCTTTTCCTTTTCGGTAGCATCCGCGTGTTCGATCAATCGACGCGAGGCTTCTCGTTTCCAAGTCGCGATGCGTTTCAGCTCGTTGAATGCGGTGGCACTATCTTCGATGCCTGACTCACCACGCGTGATCATCCGCATCTCGATATCTGCTTCCGAGAGAAATGTCCGGAGCTGCGCTGGTTTCAAATCATGAGCGAGTTGCTTCCGTCGACCATCCAGCTGAGAGGTGACGCTTTGCGGCACGTCAATCGAGGCTGATGCGTCTTTGTTTGGCTGCGGATCGGTCGCGCCATTCGGCTCATTGGTTGCTGGTGATGCAGGCGTCGAAGCAGCATTGCTGTCTCCAACAAGCATCAGGTCATCCTGGGACGACTCATCCGTCTCTTCGGACTGACCTTCGTTGGTCTCCGAAGATGGAGCCCCCGATGCAGAATCCGTCGACTCGGCAGAAGGCTGACGAGTGCAGCCTCCGACAACTTGGGTCAACAAGATCGCAAAGACGCACGCTCCGATGGTTTTCGGAAGCTTGCCCAACACGATGGCAATTTGAGCTTGAATCATCCAATGACATCCCTGAAGAACGAAAACCAATATTCTACTGGCCAAGGAGCCAGTTCGAATACCGTTCGTTCAATTCTGGTCGGATTGGATAAACAACATTCTGAGATTTGAAAAAGGCATTCCCGGTCACGTTCGTTGATCCCATTTCGTAGACGTTTGGGCAAACGCCACCAATTGAATCAGGAACAGACTGCCGCTTTTTGCGGAGGACCGGTCTGGTGCAGTCGCCGATTTTGCGACGTGCACAAATCCACATCTCAGGCAGCGGTGTGGTCGGCCGACAAGGCATCGAGCAGATCAGCAAAGCGATCGTCGGCTTCGCGACGACGACGCAAACGCTCTGCAACACTCCAGCTGCTGCGGATCTTCATGACACGGCGAGTGATCTCGGCGTCGGATGGTGCTGTCTCATTCTGCGATGCAGCTGAGATCATCGAGACGTTTTCGAGCGATGGCATGGTTTCGGTCAACATTGCGATTCTTCCTGAAACGGGGCTTTCATATGGCTCGGTACCACGTTGACGCCGGTACCGATTTGGATGCCTCCATCCGAGGCATTGGCGTCTGGATTGGTGCTAACGCAACCGGGATGCCAAAAGTCCGAAAACCAGAAAAAACGTTCCAAGTGTTTCAACCGCACCGCAACAAGTTTTGCATTTCCCATGCAAATCGCCGGCAAATGCGACCCAATCAGCATTCGCTGAAATTCGCCCGTTTTCTGGCCGGTGATAAATCAACGCTCAGCGGAGTTGGTCGAACAGACGTCTTTTTCAAAACCTTGTAAATCTTGCCATGTTCGATCGGGGATCCGCATCAACGAGATCGATGACGGATCGGCAAACACCGAAAACAGTGTTCGCAGGCGTTCCCTCAACAATCGGCGCCCTTCCTCGGATGAACCACGGCCATGCAAGTCAACGTATTGAATGGCCTGACCGTTGTCGTAGACGGTGCCATCGATTTGCCAGCCTTGCGACTGATTGGCCCAAGTAAACGAACCATCCCATTCAAAAAACAGTCCTTCCAGTGCCTCGAATCGGCCTGCGACGGTCTCCATCGACACGTCAAACGCCCCCCGATCAGGTCCGTAAACGTAAGTCTGAAACGTAAAAGCAGCAGTCATCGGATAGAAAATCGCCAATTGAGTTGGGAATGGGTCGAAAACGCGACACTTCGTATTTGCTAGCAAAACGGGGCATTTCGCAACCTGAACCCCTCTAACAAGCGACCACCGAAAGATTTTTCACTGTTTGTCAACCCGGATTTCCTTGACCGAACCGTTTTTTGTCCTAGAGTTGTTGGACCAAGGATCTCTGTCCGTACTCCCTTCCACAACCTGTCCACTATTCGTCGTTGACTAGGCAGTTGTTACTAGGAGGCAGGCGGCCGCAAAAAGGAATGAGCCATGTTGGTACTCTCGCGAAAGAAAAACGAAAGCATTGTCATCAACAACGATATCAAAATCGTTGTGGTGGAAATCCGTGGAGACAAGGTCCGCCTCGGCGTGGAAGCTCCTCGCGAAGTGCCAGTTCACCGTCGTGAAGTCTACGACGCGATTCAGCGGAATAACGAGGCGTTCGATGCGAACGCACCAGCAGATTCGAACGACGTTTCGTAGGTTAATTTCCGGCTCACTGGACGTTCGTGAAGGCACATTCAGCCTCCTGACAACTTTTTTGTTGTCGCACAGCAAATCGGACGCTCGTATCCCTTGACGCCTTCATGCGATCTTGGTTTGATACTCGCCTCGTTGGCACGCCAGCTTTTGTTGGCAAACCAACCGGCCCCTTCGTCTAGCGGTCTAGGACATCGCCCTTTCACGGCGGTAACACGGGTTCGAGTCCCGTAGGGGTCACTGAATAAGCCGTCTGCTTGTAAAAGCTGGCGGCTTATTTTTTGCGCCGACAGCAAGCCGCCCCGACGTCGCTGGGCCCTCGGCACCCGGCGGCCAACCAAGATGCGATCTGGCACGGCCACGTCGCTTTCACAAGCTACTGAAAGTCAGGATGGGTCGCTTTGAGAATCTCCAGAATCTCACGACGCATCGTGTCGCTCAGATGCTGGTAAGTCTCCGACTGATCGTCGCCGCTGAGGATGCTTTTCAGCTTCTCCAGCACGCGAGCTTTCACTTCGCTCGGTAACTCCGTGAACGAATCGGAGTAAATTAGATAGCTGCACGGATATCGGAACAGGCGTGTTTCCAAATCAAGATCACGTAGCGACCGCTGCTCCGAATCTCGCGGGCCCATCGACGTGAATTCTTTGGCGAACGTGGAGGTCCCCGCTACCGAATCGGTCAACGCGAACTCGTCACACATCAACAGGTACTTCAGCACTCGATCTGCGGACGACTCAATCCGCCGCGTCGCACTCTCGCTGATGAAATCGGGTTCGCGTTCGAGCAACTCATTCATTTGGTAGGACTGATGCAGAGCCTGCCGCGTTTCGAAGTTGGCCGCCGTGATCGCGTTGTGCATTTGCGTTTGATGCTCCAACACCATCAACGCCACGATATCGCTGTGCGGCGTCAGATACGAATCCGTGCGGAAGAACTCCCCAAGATCGTCCTGGTTCGCTCCGCTTTCACGGTCCAACTCATGAGCCTCATCGGTGCAAATTACATTGCCCATGTGACGCATCGAGCCATGGGATCCGGTGACATACCATCCACCCCAACGTTCGTCGAACGGGCTGGTGTGATCCGTCGTGAACGTCCCGCTACCGAGCTTGGGACGCCCCGCCGCATCGGCGAAAACACTGCGAATCAAAAACCCAGGAACGTTCTGAGTTCGCGACGACGCGTGACAAGACAGACACCCGCCACGATCCCGGACGAACTCGGGTTCTTTTTCTTCGGACTGGGACAAGGTGTAAAAGATCGCACCTTGTTTGGCATCGGTGGAAGCGAACTCCAAAACATCACCGTGCTGGCAATAACCAACGTAGACGTCGTCGTTGAAATACAACGCTCGTGGACGCCGGGGCGAGATTCGATGCAACTGCAGACTGGTCTTCGAAAACACCAACGTCTGCGAACTCAGTGGCACATCAAGGGCCTCGAGAACTGACGGCAAATACCCAAACTTTGGATCGCTGTTCAGTGCCACTTCGCCCGCTTCGATGCGTTTTGCTAGCCTGGCGACGGGATCATTTACCTCCGCGTTGAGGTAATCAATCGGTGGACGTTCAAAATCAGGCTGTGCCGATGCCGAGGACGCCATCCAAAAGATCAAGCAAAACAGCCCGCCACTGATCACCCGCAATTTTGCTGCGGTAATTGACCGGCCATGGGCGGATGGAGCGGCACCATTTGAATGCAGCGAGACCATAGAAGATTGCTCGTACGTGGGTTCCAGCTTAAACTCTTATTCGTACACCTGACTGTACAGAATCAATATCTGCATTTCAACATGTAGATTTCAAATTCACAACAAACAACTATGCTTTCCAAAACCGCCGAATACGCTCTTCGCGCCATCGCCTGCATGGGCAGCCAGGTCGGAAAACCAGTCCCGGCGGATCACTTGGCCGAGCAAACCAAGGTGCCTCGGCGATACCTCACTCGCGTGCTGCAAGACCTCGGTGCAGCAGGCTTGGTCCGTTCACGCCCGGGTCCCGGCGGCGGTTACGAGCTGTGCGTTCCAACGGACACGTTGACGATCTTGGACGTCGTCAACACGGTTGCTCCGGTCGAGCGAATTCGAAAATGCCCGCTCGGCCTGAAGTCTCACACCGATCTTTGCCCGCTGCATGCAGAACTCGATCGTGTCTACGCCGCGACCGAAGAAGCTTTCCGCGGCGTCACGATCGATGACTTGGTCAACTCAACCAACCCCATCCTGCCACTCTGCGAAAGTTGAAGTCGGGCGAATCCGCATTCATGTTTGGCTTGCACCCTTCGATCGCACTTCGCAAGCAAACCTAGGTCGAATGAACCGGCGAGCCGAGTCGTGAAGGCTTTAAGAAAGCGACGTGGCCAAGCGGTTTCAAATCCGCAGCGGACTTCCGGAAAGCCGCCTGGGTGTTAAACAACCAAAGGATCCGTGTGTGCTGATTGGTTGGTCGCTTGGGATGGGGCGAATCGCCGTCGGTGAACACGACCACTCCGTCGTAGCCACGATGCTCATCGATGAACTGAGTCACGCAACCCAAGTCGGTGCCGCCTCGACCGGTGACGCTGATGTCGCGTCTCGCCGACCGAAACGTCAGCGGTTCGCAACGAACCTTCGTATCAAACCAAACGACATCGATCGAGCGAATTCCATACTGGAAAAACCGATTGATGACCGAGAATCCATTTTGCAAATCACGGTGGCTCATCGAGCCCGAGACATCCACCGCGAAAAGCAACCGCGTGGTGAAGTCATACCGGCTGCCCATCTGGGCGAATCCGTAGCGGCGACTTGGACGCATTCGAGTCAGTCGGCGATCGACCGACAGAACACTTTGACGGAACTGCCGCAGGATCGATCGGTAGTCCAATGGCGGCCGAAGCGTTGCCAGCAAACGTTCTTGAGCATGCCCAGGCAAGGTTCCCCAACCACCATTCTCGGCTGCGTCGGCCACGGCGGATTTGATCTCTTCGTGCAGCAAATCATCCGCATCCCACTGGTCCGCGTTTTCCGAACCCGTTTGGCTTGGATCAACATACGACTCCAGGTCACTGCCCGCTGATGAGTCCGCAGCGCCTTCCATCGAAGGCGAATCGGGCGTGGGCTCATTCGATTCGGCCTCGGAGTCTTCAGCTTCTTCTGTCGACGACTCAGCACCGGTTTCGTCCTTCCGCTCGGCCGCCGCATCGCTTCCCGAATCGCCAGCATCACTTGATTCGTCTTCTGGGACTTCATCCGCATCTCCCGTGTCCTCGCCGGGTTTTGAATCCTCCGGCTGTTCCGGTTCAGGAGTTGCATCCTCCGACGGATCGGGTTGATCGCCTTCCCGTTCGGCGAGCTGCCGATAGTAATATTCAAAGTACTGATGATCGTGCGTATCGCTGCCCAAGACTTCCCGTGGTCGCGGCATCGGCAACTTGCTGCGCAAGCATTCTTGCACGGTCAGGTTGCTGGCCGAATACGACAGTTCGGTTTTAGGTTGGCGTCTGGCATACGGATGCCCCAACAGAATTCGCATCGCTTCGAACCGAAGCACATCGCCAAGCTCGTCTTGCTTGAGCGACGAGACAAACGCGGGATTGAACTCAACGCGACCGTGAGCCACTCGCAGCGTCGCGATCTCGGGTTTGGCCACGACTTCGTGCAGCGTCCAAGCGGCAAACAACAACGGATCAACGAGATACCAACTTTCGACGATGCGAGTGATTCGCTCCCGCGCCTTCGCATCTCGTTTCGATTCGGTTTTGCCGGAGGCCGCTGCGTCGCTCACTGAATTCGGATTCCGTCGACGTATTCGGTCAACAAGGTCGTCAGCTCCATTGACTCCGCAAAGAACTCCATCGCCGGTTCGTACTTCGGCTGATCCGTCATGGAAACCAAGTGAGCGACCGCTTCATCCAACTTTCGTTTGCGAAGCAGCTTCAAGTAGCTCAGCATTCCTTTGAGAGCTTTGGTTCGATCCGCATCGTCGTAAGGATCGCCCACCAAGTGAACAAGCAATTGTTCGTTCAGCATCAGCAGTTCACCCAGAGCCATCTTCTCGATCGCTTTCCGGTGCTTACTAGACTGCAACAACACTTGATCGGGCGACACCTGCAATCGCGAGGCAAGGCTTCTGCGGAACGCCATTGCCGCGGGTGATCCCACCACACCGGCAATCAGCTTAACGTGCACCGGCTCGATCGTTTCGACGCCTTGAAGAATATTGGACACGCGAGCCCATCCACGGCGATCGGGTGTTTTGACCAATCCCGACATCGAATCCACATCCTCCGCCGCGGGCAAGATCCCTTCGCCATCCAGGTACTGAGGCTGCTGCTGGACAAATCCGGTCACTCGATCGTCCACTTTGTGTTGATCAGCCCACAGCAACCAATCGTCGACTGTCGGAGCGAACTGATACAGGTTGAACCGCGAAACGAGAGCGGGGTCGAGATCGGTCAGCTGATACTCATCGCCTTCGTTGACCGCCGAGATGATCACACTGCCTTCTGGCAAGCGTTTTCCCGCAAGTGTCTTGTTCAACGCGAGCTCCATCACCGATTGCAGGATTTCTGGTCGAGCCCGGTTGAGTTCATCCAAGAAAAGCACAATCGGTTCCTCATCCGCTGGCCACCAAAACGGAGGCAGAAACTCGCTTCGGCCGGACTTTTCGTCTTTGTGCAGCAATCCAATCAAATCACCTGGATCGCTCATTTGCCCCAGGAAGAACGGCACCACACGCATTCCGCGAGACGAAAAGTGCTCGGCGATGATTTGTGATTTCCCGATTCCATGCCGCCCCACCAACATGATGTTTTGATCAGGCGGAGTGATTTCGAGCAACTGAATCAACTCGTGAACATCAACTCGAACAGCCAAAGGAATGTCTCAATCAACGTGGAAATCAAAATCAAAAATCACTCTTCGTACCGAATCCATTCGGTTCGCCAATCGGCCTGCATAAATCCGATCATCTTGAACCGCAAACCGTCGTCGTACAGGGACCGAAGCGTCCGGATCGTTTCTTGCAATTGCGGCAAAACCTTTTCGAATCGCGTGAACGGGATGTGGATCTCGATCATGTGCTGACTCGATAACTTCACAAACAGACGCAGTTTTTGCGTGTCCATGCTGGTCGCGAAGTCAAATTGTTCTTCTTTGGCCAGTGCCTTGACGCGAGCGACGATCGCCTTGGACTTCATCGAACGGACTTTTGCACGTTTTGCTTCTCCCGCGTGCCGCTTGACGTACCGACGGAGAACTTCCGCCACCAAGCTTTCCACCTCGCCGAAGTCGCTAATTGGGCCGGCGATTTCGCGATCAAACTTTCCAAACACGCATTCGAGTTCACCTTGGTCGTTGCGTTCCAAACGTAGTTCATCGGACCGATAATACGTCTGCGATGCATTTGGGTCTGGAATCGTGAACCGCACCCAAGTCGGCGATCGCGAATCTCGATCGCCGGGGTGATTGGTCAATCGCACGCCCTCGATCTTTTCCAACTTTGCTCGCCACTCTTTGATCAGCGTCGTGCGTTGTCCTGGATCGATTTGAATCGGTGACTCACCCGAGAAGTGCTCTCGAAAGAGCTTTCGCACGGAGGGCAGCGGCAGCTTCACGTCAGGGTCAACTCAACGGGGCAATGGTCCGAACCGTGAATTTCGCAGCGGATCTGTGCATCGGCGACACGATCCCAAAACTTCTTCGCAACCCAAAAGTAATCCAAACGCCACCCAATGTTTCGGGCTCGAGCGTCGCTTCGATACGTCCACCAAGAAAAGTGGCCCGGGCCATCGTGGAATTGCCGGAACGAGTCAATGAACCCTGCCTCAGTGATGGCGTCCAAGCCCGCTCGCTCTTGATCGCTGAAGCCCGCGTTCTTGCGATTGGCCTTGGGATTTGCCAAATCGATCTCTTTGTGGGCGCAGTTCACGTCGCCGCAAAACAAAACCGGTTTGCGACGATTCAATTTTTTGACGTAGTCCAGAAACGCTTCGTCCCACTGCATTCGGTAATCCAACCGAGCCAAGCCTCGCTGTGAGTTCGGCGTGTACACGTTGACCAGATGAAAGTCATCGAAGGTTGTCGTCAGCACACGGCCTTCGTTGTCGTGCTCCTCGATGTTCAACCCCTTGGTGACTTTCGATGGCTTCACGCGACTCCAAGTGGAAACGCCTGAATACCCACGTTTGGTCGCCGTGTTCCAAACCTGGTGGTATCCAAGTTCATCCACCCAAGACAAATCGACTTGCTCGGGCTCCGCTTTCGTCTCTTGCAAACACAGCACATCGGGCTGTTCACTCTCAACAAAGTCACGAAAACCTTTGTCCATCGAGGCACGGATGCCGTTGACGTTCCATGAAATCAGTTTCAACGTTTCAATCAACTTTGGTTTTGGAACACAACTTCTTCGTAAGGCTGAACCACCACGAAGCCATGTCCTTGGAAAAGAAACTGCAACGATTCCCCTGAACCGCGACCGAGCATTGTCTTGAACTGCACATCGGTCTTGAGTTGAGGTTCCAGTTGCCCGGACCACAGCACGGTTGCATTCGGGTCCGTCACGACAGGTTGATGAGGTGTGACCGGCAGCGTGATCGGATCGTAGTGACTGGTGATCGCGACCATACCCGTGCCTTCCAGGCGGATGTTGAACAACCCACCGGCCAACATCGCGGTCATCTTCTTCATCATTTTGATGTTGTAGTTCAATGACATTTCGAACGCGAGGAGGTCGTTTCCGTTGACGCAGATCGCTTCGTTTTGCAGCTCAAGGATGGTGATTTTCTTTCCGCTGTCGGCGCAGAAAACGGAGCCTTTGCCACTGACTTTCGTGAGCGCCGTGCCTTCGCCGGAGACCGCTTTCTTCAGCAGATTGCCCAATCCCTGCGACAGAATTCCTTCACGCTCGAACTTCACATTGCCCGTGTAGGCGATCATCGAACCCATCTTTGTCCACACCTCGCCGCTGAGGTTGATGTCCAACATTCGGTCCGATTCCAGTTCAAACAGTCCCTGATTGAGGTCTTTGTCCCGCGTTTTTTCCAAGAAGCGGTCGAGGGAATAGCGTCTTTCACTCATCGGGAGATCCTTCAGGTCATGGTGATAAAAGAGAACAGCGTCGGACTGCACGCCCACAACGCCATTGAACGCGTCGAGAAGGTGCCACACCAAAGGCAGTGTAGCGATTCCAGCGGAACCGGTTGCGTCTCGGAGGGTTTCATCCGTGCGAGCGGGTTGCTGAGAGCGTAGAATCATCCTACCGATGATTTCCAAATGCGATCTCTCCCGCCTGCGTTCCCAACCACGCACCAAAGCATGAGACCTGTCCTAGTGAATGCATCTCGCTTCCTTGTTGACAACCACCGCGACGATCAGCTTCTCGAAGTGATCGACCTGGGCCATCGTTCTCATTCGCCAAATGGCCGATTCCGCCGGGCCGTTTCTGCGACAGCCAATTGTCTGCTCGTTGTTTGCATTTTGTTTGCAGCCACCCTCATACCTGCGTCCGTTTTCGCGGCCAGCTACGACGACGCGGTGCAGCAATTTCGAAATGGCCAGTACGACGCCGCCGCAACGACTGCCGCAGCGGAAGTCGAGCGAGGCGTCTGGAGCGAACGTTGGCCGCGGTTGTTGATCCAGTGCCAACTCACTCAAGGTGACTACGCCGATGCTTTGCAAACCTATCGCGAAGCTTTGAAGCGATACCCAACCAGCATCGCACTGCGGTACATGGGACTGGATGTTTTGCGGTTCAATGGCTTGCACGATGAAGTCGGCACGGCAGAAGCGGACTTGTTCGCACAAATGCAACGTGCTTTCGCGGGATACATCACTCGCGACAACCTGATCGCCGCGGGTCGCTTTCTAACGGGACGCGGCGAAGACGCTCGCGAGGTTTTGGAAATGTTCTATGACCGGGTGCGTGACCGCGACCCGGAATACCTGGACGCCTATTTGGCCACCGCCGAACTGGCGATTCGAAAAGGTGATTTCCAGGTCGCTGCGAACACGCTTCAAGAAGCATTGAAATTGGAGGAAGAAACTCCCGACCTGCATCATTTGTTGGCCAAAGCGTTGGAATCTAGCGATGGCCAGGCCGCTGGCGAACAAATTGCAATCGCACTTCGCATCAACTCACAACATCTGCCTTCGCTGCAATGGTTGGCCGAACGAGCAATCGATCGCGAACGATACGACGAGGCCAAAGACATCGCGAACCAAATGCTTCAGATCAATCCACATGAACCATCGGCATGGGCTTTGATGGCGGTCATCTCGCACTTAAGAGGCGAATACGACGTCGAAAAATTGATGCGTGCCGCGGCCTTGTCGACCTGGGAACAAAACCCACACGTCGATCACCTGATCGGTCGAAAGCTTTCTGAGAAGTATCGTTTTGCCGAAGGTGCTGCGTATCAAAACCTGGCACTCGACTCCGATCCGTTGCACTTGGCCGCCAGCTTTCAACTCGCGCAAGACATGCTGAGACTGGGCGAGGAAGAGATCGGTTGGGAAATCGCGGGGGAGGTGGCCAAAGCAGATCCATACAATGTGGTTGCGTACAACTTGATGACGCTTCGTGACCGCACCGCGAAGTTCACTGTGCTGAAGCAAGACGGCATCCAAGTCCGAATGGACGCGATAGAAGCCAAGCTTTATGGCGATGCCGTGATGGACTTGCTTTTGGATGCCAAGCAAGTCTTGTGCGAGAAGTACGACGTGATGCCGGACAAACCGGTCTTGGTCGAGATCTTCCCGCACCAAAACGACTTTGCCATTCGCACGTTTGGTCTGCCGGGTGGGGCAGGGTACTTGGGCGTTTGTTTCGGCCGAGTCATCACGGCGAACAGCCCCGCGTCACAAGGCGAACGGCCATCGAACTGGAAAAGCGTTTTGTGGCACGAGTTCTGTCACGTGGTCACGCTGGAGAAAACCAACAACCGAATGCCACGTTGGCTCAGCGAAGGCATCTCGGTCTACGAAGAACGCCAACGCAATCCGTCGTGGGGGGAGAAGATGTCGCCTCAATACCGATCGATGCTGCTCTCGGACGATCTGACTCCGGTCAGCGACTTGAGCGCGGCGTTCCTTTCGCCGCCATCCGCGATCGCGTTGCAATTCGCTTACTACGAATCGTCTTTGGTGATCGAGTTTCTGATCGAACAACATGGTCATGACGCTCTGCTGGCAGTGCTTGATGATTTGTCGGCGGGCATCCCGATCAACGATGCCTTGACCCGGCACACTGGATCGCTGCAACGACTCGACGCTCAGTTCGATACTTACGCGAAAAAACGAGCCAACCAATTCGGAAGCCTGGTCGATTGGTCACGCGACACGCTGCCCGAAAGCGGTGATTTGGCGACTTGGAAAGGTTGGATTCGAGCGAACCCGACCAACTACTGGGGCCTGCGAGAACTGGCGAAAAGCGCCATCGAAGGAGAGCAGTGGGAACAGGCTCTCATCCCGCTTTCTCGAATGCAGCAATTGGGCGTGCTCACTGGCGAACGCGGCGGTCCGCTGGAATGGCTGGCCCGAGCCCACCGTGAATTAGGCCAAGACCGCCAAGAAATCCGAGCGATTCAAGACAATTTGGCACAATCCAGCGATGCTTTGCCGGCTTTGCGGCGTTGGATCAATATTGGCCAATCTGAAGAGCAATGGGAAAACGTTTTGGACGCCTCGCAGCAGGCGCTCGCGATCCAGCCCTTGCTGCCCGAATTCCATCTCGCATCCGCAACCGCCGCCGAAAAACTCGATCGCCAAGATTTGGCGGTGGAAGCTTTGTCGGCGCTGCTTGCATTGGATCCAGTGGATCCTGCGGCGTTGCACTTCCGTCTGGCAAATGCCTACGACGAACAAAACGAGTCCTTCCCCGCGAAACACCATGCACTGATGGCGTTGGAATTGGCCCCCCGCTACCGAGATGCTCACCGCTTGCTGTGGAAACTGCACCACGCGACATCGGAAGAGAATCCGGCGGACGCGGAACAGAATGATGCCGAGAATGTGCCAGCCGTCGAAGAGGAGGAAGCTCTATGACTCCTAAAAACCTCAACCTAATGGGCATCTTGCGAGCACTTGCTCGGGGCAGCGTCCATTCCCATTCACCTCTCCCCCGACCATCGTCGGGGGAGAGGTCGGACGCGGCGTTC
>NZ_DDGH01000011.1:0-29706 GCF_002337565.1 Rhodopirellula sp. UBA1907
TGGCGTCGACTATTTTTTCAATCGGACGCGAACGGAGCCTGGTCCGGCTTGGCGGTCCTTTTGGAGTTCGAAAAGATCGATCGCCTCGAACATATCGCTGAGCTTTGGGAAGCCGTAGGTGCGATGACTGAAAGGTCCTTGGTTCGAGATATGGGCTCCGACTGGTCCGAGCGCCGCCCAGCCATCGTCATCAGCGGCTTCCTTCACCGCGGTTCGGAGTGTGTTCATGAGCTTGGTGTTCTGTTGCAGCGACGACACCGAACTTTCTCGCCTTCTCTTCGGCGGCGTCTTGTCATTGTGTTCTTCATCCAAGTAGATGAAATGGCTGCAGGCGAGGACGAATGGGGCCGGCGAATTCTGGCGTCCAAATCCGATGACTTGTTTGCCATCTTCCCGCAAGCGGCAGACTAGCGGAGTGAAGTCGCAATCTGATGAGACCAAACCAAACGTGTTGACCTGTCGCGTGTAGAGAATGTCCATCGCATCGATCAGCAACGCCATGTCGGTTGCGTTTTTTCCCTTGATCAGATCGAAACATTGAGTCGGTGCAATCGCGTACTCATGCAGTACGTTGATCCAACCCTCCAGGCCTCGTTTGGTCCAGTTCCCATACGCCTTTCGAATGTTGACGACGCCGTAGGTGGCAAGTTCGGAAATGATGAAGTCGATCTTGGAGGACGGTGCGTTGTCAGCATCAATCAGTAGCGCGATGCTACCTTCGGGACTGGCGTTGGGCATGAATGTTGATTGCTCCGGAGAAACGAGCGTCGTAGCGGTGCGTCTCGCAATACAAGCAAGCAAAGCAAGACGGTGGAAGGAGGAAGAGCCAATTGACGAATTACGTCAACGCATTTGCACTACCAAGCAGCCACCCATTGTAGCGACCCCAATCACCGCCATGCATCACCTGCATTTAGCTGACACTCCGTCCCAAACGATCCAGGACAAGAATCCCATCCCATCAATTGTCATCCAGGCAGGACGGCAGGAAGGATCGAGCACAACCATAGGAGCCGTTTTGGCGTTAGCCCCGGTTGTCCGTGGGAGTAGTGGCGTTTGCCAAAACAGATCAAATGCCAAAAGACTTCTGCCCCCCTGCTTCGACCCAATCAAAGAACGATTGAAGACGTTCCGGCATCTGCTTCAGTGGTCGTTGTTTCTCGACTCCAGCCAGTGCAGCCATTTCTTGCGTTCGTAGTGGCTTCTGAATTCGCGGCAGTATCGGTCGATCACGGCGAGCGTGATTGGCCGACGGTGTTGTTCGGACGCGTGATTCACATTGCCACGGCGAGTTGCGGCGGGGGATTCAGCGCATGCCATCGCCAATTGATTTATCATCTCGGCCGCTGTGCGTTGGCCGCGGGCGACCAAGCGTGCATGGGCTTGTCGATGTGTGCGAGAACTGACTGATCCGACGGAACTGCGACCGCCGATCACGACGGCTGCACAACGTTTTTCCAAACCCGGAAACAGGTCGCTCCCTGAACTTCGAATCTCAGGGGCGTCGCGAATGAAAACGTCGGGTTCATCCCGCGATGGCTGTTTCAGTTGATGGTCGATGTCTTCAACATACCGCTGAGTGTTTTGAAAATGGTGTCGATGCAGTTCGTCGAGTCCAAGATGACAGCGGCCCATCCAATGATCCGGCAAGGTCACTTCATTGGACAACGCACGGAAGCTCAGGGCATCAATCCATCCCGCTTGGTCCAACCGCAGACGCGCGAACACCTCGATCAACAAGCCGGGGCACCTCGCTAGCATTTGTAGGTTTTGTCGGTACTTTACCGCCGCATGGTCCATGGCGATTCCGAGCGTCAGCGTGGCCTCGCAATTTGCAGGTTGGAACAAAACACCCGCTCCTTTAGCGGCGACGATGGTGCCTTGGAGGCAGACCAGATTGGTGTCACGACGCAGGGGTTCCTCAGGTGAACTTGTTTCATCGAACACCCGTGAGATTTGCTCGCGGATGTCTTTCTTCCAATTGCTATGCGACGTCGAGAAATCTTCAGCATGACCTTTTTTTGCAGGCTGAATTGCCCAACGGGTTTTGCCGCCCTTGCCAAGCCGACCATCTGGTGAGCTGGTTAAATTTTGAACGTCGATTCGCGAACGGCTGATGACTTGTGCCGATGCCGTTGTCTCACCCAAATCAATTCCACCACGATAGGCTTGATTGATTAGGTCGGCGTTTCCTGGACGAGTATCGACCAGTTGGTAGATGTCTCCATCATCACCGATCAAGTGTGTGACCACGCCTGCGTAACCACTCAACGTCAAAATCGGTTCGGCGATCACTCCGGTCAATCGCTTCAAGGAATTCGGTGAGAAGGGGCTGCGAGCGTATCCCAGCTGAGACTTTGGGGCTGAGGCGATCCGGTTCAAGCGGTGAGCGGCTTCGATGGCGGTGATCGTGTCTCTGCGTAGTTGATCGCAATCGGCATGTTCGTCAGCCGCTCGCAGTCGCTGGATGCCTTCAGCGATGCGAATCAGGCTGGCGGACAAATTCACCAATCCTTCGGCGCGGCATTGATGGGCGGCGCGAAGCAATGCGGATTGGATGATCAAACCGCTGGCCCGTGCGCCGCTCACCAGCAGGCTATCGATCGCCTGTAAACTCTGTTGGACAGCACCTCGCATGGCGTCGGTGATCTCGACATCGTTCTGATCGGGCTCCGTTTGGCTAGTCGCGGGAGGTTGACTTTTGCTTTCGGGGGCCTGCTCTGCTTCGCTGGCGATTGTCAATGAGGTCACGACGGCGAGAAGATGGAAGCATCTGGGTGACAGCAGGCATGAGCAAGACACCATTTCGCTGTCCACCACGGTTTGACGGTCGTCGGCACGCAATTGAACCGTTTCATCACCCGCAGAAATCGTCCACTTACCATTGGTTTGTTCCCATTGCCAATTGGCGGCCGCAGCAGGGTCACGATCCAAACGTTTACGCACCCGGCCAGGGGCGGCTTCGATTATCTCCGTAAGCAGTTCTGCCTTGATCGAAGGAAGTTGGGGATTCACTCGATTCCTCCCAGTCCGGAGGAGAGGTTGCCTGCGTGCTGGGTACCGCGAATTTGATCGCCGACCCAGCGGGCCAGCTTTTCAGGACTGACAGCGGCGACCGGCATGCCCGCGCCCGCCATCATCGCCGCGTACCCTTGATGAAATCGTGCCACACCGGAGTCGTCGAGCGATGCCAAGCCCAGACACTTGACTCCTGCGTCGACGAGTTCGCGAACTTCGGCGATCATTCGGCCGACGGACACACCTTCTTCGAAATCGGAAACAAGAATCACGATGCTTCGGGATGGGACGGTCACACCCGCGCGTGCCGCTCGAAGTCCCAGGCCGATGTCCGTGCCTCCGCCGACTTGGACTTCCAACAACAGTGACAAGGGATCGGCGACCTGCTCGCTGAAGTCGAGCACTTCGGTACTGAAGGCCAAAAAACGAACCGAAAGTGCGGGCAGAGCATCGAACACGGCCGCCACCAACGCACTGTAGATGACGGACGCTGACATGGAGGCGGAGACGTCCACGACAAATGTCACGTGCCAATCCATCTGTCGTTTGGATGGCGAGTGAAACATCAGCTTTTCGGCGACAATGGTTGCTCGTCCATCGGATCGGCGATGGCAGTTGGCAAGGTTGTCGCGAATGGTGCGAGACAAATTGAGCTTTCGGGCTCGCCGCCGAGTCGGTCGTGGTGATGACAGGCCGTTCATCGCAGGTTGCAGTCGCACGGCCAATTCGGAAGCCAATTGCTCGGTTAAACGTCGCGCCAAGCGTCTTAGCGTCGCGACCTTGGACTCGGGCATCGCGCCCGCCAAAGAGAGGACTTGTTGCAAGAGCTCAAGGGATGGGGTGACGGCGTCGGGGTCGAGCAACTCGATCGCGGTCGAGCGTCCGTTGCCAGCGGCGGTCCCCAGGACTTCTTGGCACAAATCGCTGCCAAACAGAGCTTCCAGGTCTTCCGCCCACTGGGCGGTTGTGGGGTCTGGAGCCTCGGTGCCGCCGCCCATTCCGGACGGAGCGTTGGCCAAACCGCCACGCGAACCCTCGCCGTGTCCCCGCCCGTAAAGCTGATCGAGTGACGAGGCACATCGCATTGCCAGCGGTGTTCTGGATTCAGGCGGCAATCCAAAGATCAGCCTCCATCGATCAGCCAAACTCAATTCGTCGTTTGAGTCTTTTACGAGGGAACGTGAACCATCCGATGTCTTGGAACTGACCGAGGAGGTCGTCACCTCCGTTGCCACTGCGTTGTCCATCTGGACTGGCTGCCACCAATCACGACATTCTGGGTAGGCGTCATCGATTGCTCGTTGACCTGCCAAATCGGCTTCTCGTAGTCGCACCAATTCGTCGGTGATTGCGGCGGAATCGCCCTGCAAAATGTGGGACAACGTGGTCCCGCTGCTGTCGAGGTTTGATCCGCGTTCGTCCAGTTCTGACAAACAGACTTGCAGCAAACGCCGCCGATCGGCCGGTGAAAACTCCGCGAACGCGCCACGCAAAGCTGGCAACCGTGATAAGAAGAGGTCGTCATTCATTCCGGTGATACCAGCCCGAATCCCACTGAGCCAAAACGCATCGCTCTGCATCTGCGGCAGCAAGACTTGAGTCGCGCCGGCGAGTGCGAATTGCAATCGTTGGCGTCCTTCGCGGTTGCCGGCCGCATCCAGCCAACCTCTCGTCAACGCGATCCATTGATTGCCAGAGGCGGTTGCAGTGAAGTCATCGGCGGACGTGTCCAATCGAGACAGCGCGGCCGCGGCGGCTCCGTGCATGCGATCACTGCCCGTCCGTTTGGTTCGTTGGCACCAGTGTACGACCTGGACTCGGCAGGAATCCGATGTGTTGGTTTGATCTCCGCTGAGAGTGACAGCTTGTAAATCGCCTGTCAGCCAATCCAGAAGGTCGACAATTGCGGTCACATCGGCGGGGTCGCTGGAGCCACCAATGCCAGAGAGGCGTTGCAGGCACGTTTGCAGTAGCTCGTTGATTCGCGTTTCCGCATTCGGCAAAGCAAAGGGTTGGACCCATGGTGGATAGGAGGCGTTTTCCTCCGACGGAAGGCCTGGCACCTGACCGGCATGAATCTGTGTGATGACCGTGACCGCTTCAACAAGCTGAGACAGGCCCGCGGCTTGCCGGAATGAATCGCTGACCTGCTGCAAGGCCTGGCGAGTCAGTGTGACCAATCCGCACTGGGTCGCGATCTGCAAACGTTGCAAAATGTTGGCGGGCAAGGCATCCGCCTCGGATTCGGAATGGCCAGGCGTCTTTCCAACGGCTCGCACCATTCCCTCGACCACTTGTTGCAAAGTCACGCCATATCGTGAGACTGATTCGATGGTCGCGGAGGTGCCCTGTTGCCATCCGATCTGCCATCGCTCCACCAAGTTTTCGCGGTGTCCTTGTTGGACCTCGTCGACGCGGACCGCGTAGGGAATTCCTGCGGCATTGAAGCGACGCAGCACCACGGCACGTGCTCGATCACGGGGGCTGCGCAGCACATCCAATTTGAACTCTTTGGTTTCGCTGTCTCGTTGGGAACGCGATCCGCGATTGAAACGATTGGATGGGCGTGTGGAGTTCGGGGGCGGGTCTTGGCTGAACGATTCTCGCCCCGGCAGCTTCAATGCGGTGAGTTGGTTGTCGATGTCGACGGCGAGCCCACACCTGGGAGCAAGCGGAGTCACGCGACCTGTTCGACGACCGATCAGAATTTCGCCGGCAGCGCTTGCGACCGCACGACCACGCCCCATCAAGTCACCTTGGACCAAGCAGCTTTGGATTGCTTCGACCATTTCGCCTCGTCCTGCAACCGGCAATCCTCGAAGTCTCGCCAAGTCGCGCATCATTCGTAGCGACTCGCATGCATCGGGCATGCCAGCCACGTGTCCTTGTCTTCGCAGTTGCCGGCAAATGGCGGTGATCAATTCTGCAGACGCTTCATCTGCCTGTTCAACCGTCTTTGATTCCAACATCCGCTGATGCCAGACTGGATCGCGAACGCCCGCAGGATAGCCGCTGCGTTCATCCAGTTGTTCGAAGGAGTAGGGCACCAGCGATACACCGACCGATGGGCTCGATTCAACCAAAACTCCATCCAACAATCGAAGATCATGTGCTTCGGAAGACTCGATCACCGACGGCAACAGTGCCGCGGCATGGAATGCACCCACGACAGCAGCGGAATGGGAGGGAGCCTTGCGAATCGCGGTTCGCATCGCGGCTTCTCGTAGCAAGTCACGATGCGAGATGACCGGTGCACTCTCACGAACAGCCCATCCGAACATCAGACCGGCACGGCGGATCGATTCGTGATCCGAACCGAAGCCTGGTGATTCAACCAAGCGTTGCCACAGGCCTCCGGTGTCTGTCTCACCACTGCGACGCAGCAGTTCATCGAGCCCGGTTGTAGCAACGTCGTGTTGCCCGTGATTCTCCACCGGGCCGGGCGCATCATCCGTCGGCTCTTCGGAATCTGAGTCGGCGCTCTGAGACTTTGCAGCGACCGACAGATCACAGGCGATGACGGGAATTCCATGTTGCTTTGCCCAGCGGATTGCCACCCATTCCGGCGAGAAGTCCGCCAGGGGATAGAAAAACAGGCCGTGCTCCGGATGCATGGCCGAGATTGCGACAGGGGCAGTTGTTTGCGGGTCGGCGAGGTGCTCGATCCAGTCCTGCAGATCGGCAGGCAACTCGACCAGCAAACATTCCGGTGCAAAGTCATCCAAGATGGCAGGCATTGCACGCGCGAGCGCTGCCGAATGGTGTCGGACGCCGATCAGCCAAGGTGTTCGTGAGTGAAGGAGCGGTTGCATGAGCGTGACTCCTATTCCTCTTCCAACACGCCACGCAATTCAACCAACCGTTTCCAGAGTGGAGACCCATCTTCCGCACGGCGGCGGACGGGACCGTCCCAGTAGGCGAGCAAGCGTTCGCGGTCTTTTGCCTCGTCCTTCATCACCACTCCGAGCAAGTGTCCCGGCATGCGAGAAACAGGGTCAAATCCACTTGGGAAGAAGACGCTTTCTCGGGTGATCGCGGTCGCGACCGCCACCGCTTCGGCCGTGCTCATGACGGTGCTCGGTCGCGATATTTGCCAGCCCTCATCGCTGCGCCCGTTCCGCAAATCGCGAAAAACGGTGACCAGCAATTCGACGAGCGATTGATCCACCGTTGCCTTCGCACCGGTTTCCGCTAACAACGCTGCCGCGCGAGTGGAAACGAGTTCACGCTCTCGGACTTCATCTGCAATCGGGGCAATGGTTTCAAAGTTGAATCGCCGCTTCAATGCGGCTGACATTTCCGATACGCCTCGGTCACGCAAGTTGGCGGTCGCAATGATGGAAAAGCCAGGCCGAGCGAAAACACTGTTTGCGTTCTCGTCACCGGCTTGGTCCATCTCCGGGATCATCATTCGACGTTCGCTCAGAATGGAAATCAATGCGTCTTGAACTTCTGGCAGACATCGCGTGATCTCTTCAAAGCGAACGACTTTGCCATCACGCATGCCGGTCATGACCGGTGAAGGAACGAGAGCGTCGTGAACAGGACCGCGATCGAGCAACATCGCATAGTTCCAACCGTATTTGATTTGATCTTCCGTGGTGCCGGCGGTTCCCTGGACGGCCAAGGATCCGGTGCCACTGATCGCCACGGCGAGCAATTCACCCAGCATTGACTTGGCGGTGCCGGGTTCACCAACCATCATCAATCCACGTTCGCCAGCGAGTGTGACAACGCATCGCTGCACAATGTCTCTCGAGCCTACAAATTTTTCGCTAATCACACACGACGTCGACTTGGTTTTGCCGACCTTGACCCCGTCGCTGCCGCAGATGAAATCCACGACCGCTTGAGGAGATAGCGACCAACCCTCAGGACGCGACAGGTTGTCAGATTCGCGAAGCGCTAGGAGTTCTTCTGCATATCGAATTTCGGCGGGAGGCAATTGAATACGGCGATCGGACGCTGAACGATCGGACGCCGACCGAGCTGCTGTTGTTATTCTCGACTTTTTCTTTGCCACTGGATTCCATTTCGGTGTGTGAATTTCAAAACTGCGGATGCAATGGATTTCGTTTGCTTGGTCTTTAGCCCGGCATCTCTTCTTCGTACTTGGGCGTGTCACCCTCCTCGATCCGCTGCCAGGCTTTTGCGTATTGATCAGGCAGTGTTCGCGGGCAGACAATCAGGCTGGCATAGCCGCCTCGCAGTCGATCGGAATTGGTGTAACCAAAGAGCGGTAGCTTCCAAGTTTCGATCGGCAAGTTGGGTAGCTTCAATGATTCCCATCCGCCTGGTAGGAACACGTCGCGACCGGCCCGGCTGCGCTTCGCGGAGACGAGGTGCTGACCGTCGACCAATTGCTCTGCCGCCTTCTTGAATCTTGCCGTGGTCCAATCATTCCAGGACTTGATGTTGGCGGCGGTGCAATCGGGAAGAGCCAGGAGCTGCAAGTACAACGTCGCCGCATCTTCGCTCAATTTGCATTTCTTTGCTGCGATCTTGACTGTTTCGGGAGAGGAGACTCGAGGATCTTGCTCCCACGCTCCAACGGTCAGGGTGGTTTGCCGGTTGTGGTCAGCGATGCACGTCATTTCCTCACTTCGCATGAGGCGTGTGAACTCGGCAAAGTGCAGTTGTTGGGTGCCATCGGTTTCCCAATCGAACGTTAACGCCGCCGCCACATGCAAGGCTCCTGCATCCGATTCGTTTTGCAATTGAGCGGGGCGGAACCATAAATCCACTGCTGGTGGCATGACGGCACCCACGACCAGCCCGCTATCAAATGTTTGGAATCCATCCGCTGCCGGTTGGCATTTGGCAATCATGGTTGAAAACGTTTCGATGGTTCCTTCCACATCGGTTTCTTGATCCGCACTGTAGGGTTCTGTTCTGCTGCACCCCATCGGCAAGGTTGTTTTGGGGTTGAGCAGGTAGTCTCGAACCGCATCGATCAGGCCGGGGATCTTTGTTCGTGCTGGATCGCCGTGAGGGAGGCTGTAGTTCAAGAAACGGATGGCAGCGGGCAAGATCGGTAGCACTTCGCTCAACGAAAACGTCAAAGGCGGATGCAGGGATCCCTCCAGAACTTCTCGGTGACGTTGTTTGCTATATCCAAACTCAAGGTCACGGGTCATCAAGACCGGAGAATTCGATGGATCGGCCAGTAGTTCGCTGAACAACTTCATGTCAAATCGAAAGTATCCGCCTCGCAAGCTTTGCAGTTGACCGATCACTTTCGTTGGCAATTGGACGCTCGCCTTTTGGGTTTCTTTCCAAGCTTCCACCATGAAATCAAAGCAGCGGTCAATGTTTTTACCGAGAGCCCCCACGCAATCGCGGCGACATCCATTCGCGAGAACGGATAGGGGGACTGGATCGGCATCGGCGGCCGTCACCGCGGTCTTGATTTCGTTGACCTTCCACCCGTAGTGGGCTCGCAGTTCTTTGGTCAGTTTTTCTTGGCCGTAGTGGACGGTTCGGAAATTGGCCATCCATCCCAACGCGACTTCAATGGGCGAGACTCCCAATTTCTGGGCAGCGTCTGCCAGCTTTTCGGTTGAAACGAGGGGTAACGTGTCGACCTTCGCAACGGCTTCGAGAAAGTGTCTAATCGATTTCCCGCTCCATCGTTTTCGCAGCGGCGCAGAATCGATGATCGCATAGGACTTTGGCGGTTTGGGTTCACCCGATTCGCTGTAGGAAAGCACCACGACTTTGTTGGCCAAGTAGCTATCGACTTTGTAGGCCAAGTGCCGGGTTTTGCCTTCGACGTACGCAACGGCGCGATCGTCGTTCACCCCTTTGCCCGCTTTGGCGAGTCTCTTGGCGACCGCCTCATCCGGAGCCTCGGCGACATGGACGACCATCTTTCCGGGAAGATCCAAGATTCCGCAGTCCGAGACAAATTGCAGAGCGTTTTGATAAGGACCGGCGATTCGTTGCTTGGGTGGTACACCGTCATCGGCGCCCCGATGCGCGTTGTCCCAGAACGCTTTCCAGGCAGCGGAGGCGGCGTCGTCAATCAGGCCGAAGTAAACGCCATTTCCGCGTGGCTGCCGTTCCACTTCACCTCCCGTGAAGAATTTCGTCGCGGCGATCAGTTGCTCGGGAGACAAAGTGTTTCGATGCGCGCCATAGGAGCTTGTTGGCACCTGAATGGAATCCAGCGGGATTTGCAACTCCGTCAGCCCGTTCTTGACGGCTGGATCATTCAGCCATTCGGCTGCAGTTTGGGTGTTGGCTGATTTCTTGACTCGCTTGGCTTCATCGGCCGTGCCATCGACTTTGCTGATGAGCTTGTCGAGCGAAACTTTTTCAACCGCCGCAATCCGTGAGATCCGAGCGATCCCCTTCACCAAGCGTGGTGGCGCTTTCGAAAGAAATTTCTGAACGGCTACGGCGCCGGCTTCGCGATTGGGATCAGGGTTTGTCGGGTCCGCCTTGGTCTTCAAGGCTTCGTGTTCGATGGCACCCGCTTCGAAAAGCTGCTTGGCTTGTTTCAAGCTGATCTTGCGAAGCTTTGCAGAGCTTCCGACGCAACGAACCTGATAGAAGTGATAGAACAGCGTGGGCAGTTTCATCGGTTGGCCCTCGCAATACCGCGTGACGTTGCCTGAAAGGTTGGCAATCTTCATCCCGCTGTCTGCATCGATCAATTCTTCCCGATTGGAGACATACCATAGTGAGTCGGTCGCTGGCTTATCAATGATCGCCGTCGCGAATGTCATGCCACCGTCTTGCATCGGTGGGCTGTTCAGGACGATCTCTCGCCCATCCATGCCGCGGCTTTCGTAGCGTTGATCGCGTCGTTGAACGACACAGAAGCCAAGCATTCCATCCGCCACTCCAAGAGGCGATTGCGTGATTCCGGGAGGAGCGGGCATCCAGTGTGACATCTGCCAGTTCACCATGCCTCCATGTGAGGACTGGTCTTCGAACCAGGGTGGAATGCTATCGCGAAGCGGCTTGCCAGTGACCGGATCGATCTCTTGTAGGCTTGCAGTTGGCTTGCTTGCCGCATCATTGGAGGTGTCGAATTCATTCCACACGTGATACCGATTCTTCAGGGTCCAAAATCGCTCGCCGTCGGAAAACCAGTGTTCCGATGAAGGAAGCGACTGATCCCCGGGCATCAGGACTCGGCTGCCGTAAAACACCCCGCCGTCGTGCGGAAGTAGCTTCTCGATATCGAAGCCATAGAAATATTGGTCTGTCTTCTTTCCCTTTCCGCCTTCACTTAACCAGGCGATTTGGTGTTCATAGCCGGCGCTGTTGTCCTGCAATCCGATGACCGCGTCATTGCCGACGGGAATGATTAATTGAACGTATTGATCCTTGCCGAGTTGAAGTTCACCAAGCGTCTGTTGTCCTGAGGGGCCAATCGATTCGACCTTGCCATTGACGAGCAGCGTGACGAAAGGAAAGCTTGTGTCGACGACGACTTGACGTCGCGAGTTCTTAGGGAGTGCTTGTTCGTCCCCGAACGCATCCAATGCTGGCCAACCAAATTCATCCAGTACGCCGGCGGCCAGCGTTCGTTGCAGAACTGCGACCATGTCAATCTTTTTGAGCCGCTTTTCGAGTTCGGGAAACTGTTGGCCCGTTGTGGCCCCGGCGCACCTGACCAACGTGTTCAGGCTGACCTCTGCATCATACAAGCCACCCTGCTCGAGTTTTTGCAAATGGTTGTCGAGGAACCGCCACCAAAGTTCTCGCACGGCTTCGTGGTTCGCCGCCGCTTGTTCGAAACTGCGTTGGTCCGCGAGCGTCCGACCATAGGAGCGTCGCTCTCGAACGCTGCCGGTGAACGTCACGAGTTCAGGAAACGCCGAGTAGACCTTGGGCCCAAATCGTTCATCCGCGATCAGATGTTTCAGTTGTGAGTTGCGGCGTTCGTGATCGACTTCCGCTCGCAACCATCCCTCAAAACTAATCGGCCGGTGGTCAAGAACTTGACCAATGGGCAACTTGAGTTCCAGCATCAGTTCCAATGCATCCGCGTCGAGGACCCCGCCGTAGTAACCTCTGCCAATGAGTGGAATCGGTTCGGCTTCGTCTCGAATTACATCCGCGGTGAGTGAGATCAAATCAAACAGTCGTGGTTGGGGAGATGTCTCAACAGATGCAAGTCGTCCGATCCAACCCGCTCGTCCACCTGGGATCTCGACGTCGGCGGGCAACTCGGACGCGGGCTTTCCGAGCAGAGGAAGCACCTTCCATTCGTCCAGCAAATTCAACCATTCCCACACGGGACTGTCGCCTTGGTAGGAAGCTTGCGGGTCGGTATGCGCCAGCAACCAAACACCGAACGCATCATCTGCAGCAACCAGACGCGCAACGTTCTTCTTCACCGATTTCCAAAATTGCATGGAAGCCCGCGACATCGCGGGGGACGAGATCACGTTCTCTAGAAAGGAGTCGACTTCCTCATCCGCATCTTTCCCTGCTGACTTGGCAAATTTTGCCAGGTCTTTTGCTGCGGTTGCCATCGGTGGCATTCCGCCCATCGTCCGGCGAACCATCAGGTCCATCAATGTCTCGAAGGCTTCCTCGGGAGCGAACTGATTGGCAAGGTCACGCGTGTATTCGGACAAGGCTTTGCCTGAAAGACAACCGCTGAGCGTGAACTCCAACACGGCATCTCGGCGTCGATGCGGATCCACGTCCAAGGCATGGACCCGCTCGGCTTCCAACGCCTTGCCGATTGCGCGGCCCGCGTAGGTGGTGTTGCCAAGGTCTTTGTAAATCCGAGCGGCCTCTTCCCAAAACGGGGGCAAGAAATGACGGACCGAACGATTCAGTTCGCCAGCCATTTCGACGAAGGAATCCATCGCGTGTCCTGGCTTCGATTTGGCTTTCCGCGCCGCAGCTTTGATGCGTTTGACCAGAGCCAAAGCATCCTTGGCACTCTCCGGATGAGTCAGCAATGCCCAGCTTGCAAAGCCCATGGCTTGACGACTTCGCAACGCAATCGGCTTGCTTTCACCATCGGGTTGCAGCCCCAAGTATTCCATCGCAAGGTCTTCTGCCGGTCCCAGGCGATCCGCACTCAGTCGCACCACAACCTGGTCGCCCAGTGCCGCACCGGTGTACCGTCTCGCCACGACTTTTTCGGTGGCATTGGCATCGACCTTCGAGTTGACATGAACCATTCCGCCCGCTGCCAATTGAGCGTCGGTCCGGATTTGCGCCGGCGATCTTTTGGCAGCTGGCTTCTTTTTCGTTGCCTTCTTCACAGGCTTGGATTTGGTGGCAGCTGTCGCCGGGGCGGCCTTTATTTTTGTTGCTTTCTTGACTGCTTTGGGCTTCGTCGCTGTCTGTTTGGGCGAGGTCTTCTTGGCCGCCTTGGTGGATTGACCGGACTTCTTTTTCGCTGGGCTCATGCTGATTCCTCCGGTGAATCTTCCACTTTTCGTTTCGCGTAGATTGCCGCCGCCATTCGAACACCTTCGCTGAACGTGACGGCTCCCAAGTCACCGATTTTGACTGCTTTTTCGCCTTCGTCGACGAACACCAACTGACCCGTGTAGGTTTCGGATTCTGGATATTCATCCCCAACGAAGTAGCGGGCTTCCGTCATGGTTTCATTTTCCCATACCCGGCACGTCGCATAGCCACCACGAACGGGATACCCCAGTCGCCGGCAGTGAGACAATGCAAAGTTCAATTGCTCAAAGACTCCGCCGGCGTAGTCGCTGATCGATTTCAAGCTCTCCTGTGCCTGCGTCGGGTGATTGACGCTTCGGTAGAGCTGATCAACGGTTTGGGAGATTGCCAAGTCACTGGCGAGTTCGCGAAGATCGGCCAAGTCTGCTATCAGAATGGGATGGGGAACCATCACGCCGGCAGACTTGTGCCACTGGGTCTCGCCATCCAAATCGATCACCCCAAAGCCGCGTTTCGATTCAACGTCACGAAGCAAACCAGTGTTTTCAAAGTTGGGTTGCCCTTTGGTGTCGACCGGTGCCACCACGAGGTTTTCAAGGCTCTCCCGCCAAATGGCGTCGGCCCAAACTTCTTGCAACACATCGCGAGGGATCGGCAAAGACCGCAGCATCCAGCGTTCAACGGTGTGAATGCATTCGCTGCGATGCTCGTCCAACCATTCTGCGAGCGCTTTTAAAGACTCAGCAGCGTCGGACTCTTTCAACCACTTTGGCAAGGACGCAAGTGTTTTGCCTTTTGGATTTTGGCAAACGAGTTTGCCGGAGCGAAGTCCAAGTTTGTAATCACGTTCCCCTGGTACCCAAGCAATCTCCGATTGCGCAACCATTCGTGCGTTCTCCCATCGATGAAGAAATGTCCGTGCCAGAAATGATTCGCCCATTCTGCCACGGCATTGAGACCGCGTGTTGTTGCGTCAAGAAATGATTCGACATTTTGACGATTGCATTGGTCGCTCGTCGCAGATGCATTCCCTTTCACGACACTACCGATGCTGTAAAAGCCGCGATGGTTGGCCGCTGGACGGAGTTAGTTTTCGTTTGGTTCGTTGTTTCCGAACAGTTTTTGGTCGAGTGAAAATTTGCCTGGGCCGGTGATGAAGATCACTGCGTAGGTTGCGAGATGGACGGCGGCCAGTTCTTTGACCTTCCACGGATCGCTGCCGTGAACCAAGAACAAGGCGACGAACATCGTGAACGCGAGGCCCAGAACCGCGACGCGTGTTCCCAGGCCGAGGATCAATAGAATGGAGCACCCGACTTCGGTGGCGATGGCGCACACGAGGCTCAGTTGATGGCCCATGCCGAGCGGGTCGGGGAAGCCTTCCGAGATCGTTGAAAAGCCCATGACCTTTTGCAGGCCGTGAACCATCATGAAGCAACCAAACGCAACGCGGAGGGCGAGCAAACCAAAGGAAACTTGCTTGGGCGAGCTGAGGAAGATTTGTTGTTTCATTGTCGTATGTGGGGATTGTGGCCAGTTCTTGGTTGATGAACGATTGCAAATGAAATCGCTCTTCCAAGATTCATTCCGCCAAGTGTTTCTGGTTCGGGGCGAGGCGAATTGGTTCGGTCATTGTCCTTGCCGTGTGTCTTGGGGCTTGGCCTATGTCGGGCAGTGCCCGCCACTGGTTTGGCTTATCATTTCGTTCGCCTTGGCGGTGGGATGTTTGGCGGCGTGGCGGGTTCCCTCTTTCTCTTTTCTCTCTCGTTGACTTTGCAAGATTGTGATGAAGCTTCTTTCTGGTGCTCGTTTGGCTGGCGTGGTCGCGTTCTTTGGCCTCGCAACATTCCTCGTTGGGACGGTTCATGGCGAATCCGTTCCATCGGCGTTGTTTGGTGATTGGTCGCTGGACCTGTCCACAGGCGAACCGGCTTGGATGAGAGTGGAAGAGCAGGCAGGCAAGCCGGTTGTGTCATTGCGGATTTATGTTGGCTCGGCCGGGCCATACCGCGATGTCGAAGTGATCGATGGACGCGTCCAGTTTGAGATCGTCAAGCAGTCGAAAGGCAAACGCGTGAGCACGACCCGTGTGAACGTCGGGTTGGTGAACGATGAATTGGATGGTGTGATGGTGAGAACACTTGCCAATCGGCAACCAGAACATGTGACGTTCACGGGGACGAAGATCTCTGTCATGCCTTCGGATCGTCCGGACCTTTCCAAGGTTCGGTTTGGGCACCCGATCAGCTTGTTCAATGGAAAGGATATGACGGGTTGGACGACGCATGAGCCGAACAAGAAGAATGGTTGGTCGGTGGTCGATGGCGTGCTGAAGAACAACACGCCGAAGACCGATTTTAGTGCGACTGGCGACCACGCGAATTTGAAAACGGAAGCATCGTTTGAGGACTTCTGGTTGCACCTTGAATTTCTCGTTGGGTCACAACGCAACAGCGGAGTTTACTTGCGAGGCATGTACGAGGCTCAAGTGGTGGACCGTGACAGTCGGATGCAAGGCATCCAAGGTGTGGGAGCGATCTTCGGCGAGATCCCACCTTCGAAGAACGCGGGGCGAGCAGGAGGCGAGTGGCAAATGTACGACATCACGTTGGTGGACCGTCACGTGACCGTGGTGCTCAATGGCGAGAAGGTCATCGACAATCAACCGATTTCGCGACCGACCGCGGGAGCGATCCACACCAACCCGGATGAGCCCGGACCGATTTACTTGCAAGGCGACCATACCAATGTGTCGTATCGGAATCTCTACTTGGCTCCGGTGGTTCAGCCCTGAGCGATCAATCGTCATCACGAATTCTGGTGGACGCTGGATCATCGCTGCCATTGCCTGGTTCCGGTAAAACAACGGCGCTCCGTTTCCAACCACCTTCATGCCTTATCCATCAATCACAACCATGCTTTCTTTTCAAATGATCTTGCGGGTGGGTTGCTTTGCAGTTTGTCTCACTGGAATGGCGGTCGCCCAAACGCCGAAGGAGCCCGTCTCGCCGGAACCAACCGAATCCGGGATTTCCTATGGGGATCATCGCAAGCAGACGTTGATGTTTTGGAAACCGACGGTTGCCACGGACGGTCCGTCGCCGTGCGTCTTTTACATTCATGGAGGAGGTTGGCGTGGCGGATCGCAGACGGATGCGAACTTGATGGGAATGTTGCCGCAGTTGTTGGAATCGGGGATCACTGTCGTTTCCGTTCAGTATCGGTACATCCAAGACGCTTTGGCTGGACATGTCACGCCGCCGGTCAAGGCACCGATGTCGGATTGTGCTCGCGCGTTGCAGTTCGTGCGTCATCACTCAATGCGATTTGGAATTGATCCGGATCGAATGATCGCGGTGGGGGGATCGGCCGGTGCGTGCACTTCGTTGTGGTTGGCTTTGCACGATGACATGAAGGATCCATCGAGCGAGGATCCGATTGCACGCCAGTCCACTCGATTGATGGGGGCTGCTGTGATCCGTCCTCAAACAACGCTCGATCCGAAGCAAATGCGGGAGTGGACGCCGAACAGTTGGTATGGCGGCCATGCGTTCGGCCGGTTCGCGAAAAAGGGTGACAAGAAACCGGCCCAATTCGCGAGGTTTTTGGCGGCGAGAGAAGACGTTCTCCCGTGGATCAAAGCGTACTCGCCGATCGAGCATGTCTCGTCGGATGACCCGCCAATCTACATGTTCTACAGCGATGTGCCGAAGATCGGGCAGAAGCAAGGCGACCCGACGCACACATCCAATTTCGGCGTGAAGCTGCAGGAGAAGCTTCATGAGTCAGGTGTTGAGTGCGAGTTGCACTACAAGGGAGCTGATGTGGAGCACACGACGGTGCTGTCGTATGTGCTGGATCAATTTTCGGTGAACGCGAATTGAGCTTGCAAGAATGATTCGCGACGACGAGGCAATCGATCGAAGCACCGTTGTTGTTCTTGGCGAAGGAATGTCAGCTGACGACGGGTGAGGTGTGTTTTTTCTTGGACGTGATTAACATCGTCGCTGTTGTGTCGAGAGTCTCTGTTTTATCGCCAGAAGTGATTGCGTTTATGTCACCGTCCAACGCTCATCGTCAATTTTTGTTCGCTATTTTTATTTGTTGCGGACTGTTGGTTTGTTATGGGCTGGTTGGCGGTCAAACGGGTTGGGCTCAACCGGCCGGTGAGCGTGAAATCGACGAGACGCGTCCCGCGATTTCGTTGGATAATCTTGTTGATTGGCCGACGTTTCTTGACCAGTGCGATTGGCAGCGCGACACGATGTCGCGTTCGTGGGACGAAGCACCTTTCACGGGCAACGGTGAACAAGGCACGCTGGTTTATCAAACCGATGATCGGACGATTCGGTTCGATGTCGGTTGTTCGGCTGCTCACGACCATCGGCCATGGGACGAAGACGATTTGTCGGAAAAGCATGTGGAAGTGCTCAACCGCGGACGGCACTTCATCGGTCATCTTGAACTTCGCTTGCCCGCCGACATCTCCGGCGGAGCCTCTCGCATTGGATTGTGGAACGCGGAAGCCAGTGGGACGATTGAATCTGCGGAGGGGAATGCGAAATGGACTGCAATCACTCACGCGACCGAACCGGTGATCCATTGCGAACTGCATACGGTTGGCGAGCTGAGCCATGCTGAGTTCGTCTATGTTCCGATGTTGCCCAAGAGCCCCAGGGCGGTGCGAGCGAAGGCGGAACGAAAGGATCCACATCCGGCGCCAAAGGTCACCAAAACGGAGGACGGAATTCAATTGATCGTCCAGGACCTCGTGGCTGGCGGCCAGACCGCGGTTGCTTGGACGACGCGTCGTGACGCCGACCGGACGCGGCTGTGGTTGAGCGTTCAGCACTCGTTTCCGGAATCCAATGCGTCCGATCGCGTCGTCTCGTCGGTCCGTTCGGCGATGAGTGCCGATCATGAATCATGGATCAAAAGCCATCGCGAGTGGTGGCATTCGTACTACTCGCAGAGTTTTCTTCAGACGGGCGATCCGTTTTGGGATTCGTTCTATTGGAGCCAGCAATACAAGCTTGCCTGCGCGACCCGCGATCGAGGGTGGATCATTGATAACCAGGGACCTTGGTTGCAGCCGACGGCATGGAGTGCGACTTGGTGGAACCTCAATGTGCAGTTGTCTCACGCGGGTGGCTACACCGCGAATCGCCGCGGAACGGTCTCGGCGCTTCGTCAGAAGTTGCACGACAACCAAGAGCATTTGATCGAGAACGTCGCGGAGCCATACCGACACGATTCGTCCGCGATGGGGCGATCTTCATCGGGTTGGGATCTGATCGCTCATGCTGGTCAGCCAGGTGGGCGTCCGGAAATGGATCCAAAGATCGGTGCGGAATGTGCCAATCTACTGTGGGTGTTGCACAACGTTGACTTGGAGTATCGGTATTGGGTGGATGAATCCATTCGCGATGAAACCTTGTATCCGTTGCTGACTCGGGCGGTCAACTATTACCGGCATTTTTTGAAGCGGGACGCAAACGGGACGCTGCATCTTCCGAAAACTTTCAGCCCTGAATATCGATTGGCGGAGGACTGCACGTATGACTTGGATTTGTTGCGTTGGGCGATCAATCGATTGATCGAGCTAGCCGAAGAAAAGCAATTGTCAGTTGAAGACGAACCGTTGTTACCGGTTTGGCGAGAACTCTCGGAGAACTTGGTTGCGGTGCAGACCAACGAGACCGGCCGAGCGGTGGGACGAGACGTTTGGTTGACCAACGGGCATCGGCATTGGTCTCACTTGATGGCGATCTATCCGTTGCGGACTATCACTCCTGACTCGGAAGAAGGCCGTGAGTTGATCGAGCGAAGTCTCAAGCATTGGCGTTCGTTTGGCCGCGGTATCGCTGGTTATTCCTACACTGCCAGTTCCTGTATGGCGTCCCTGCTTGGCGATGGTGATTCGGCACTGAAGTACTTGGAACAACTTCGGCCGTATCTGAAGCCGAACACTTTCTACTCAGAGATTGGATTGCCGGTGATGGAGACACCGTTGCATGGCGCGACGGCGATGCAAGAGATGTTGCTGCAAAGTCATGGTGGGAAGCTAGCGATCTTTCCCGCCGTGCCAACACGTTGGCCAGACGTGAAGATGATGCGTTTTCGCGGCGAGGGCGGATACCTCGTCAGCGGTCTTATGGAAGATGGCAAATGTCGATGGGCATTGATCGAGTCCACCGTTGGCGGGAACGTCGATGTGGTGCTGCCGCCGGGGACCTACAAGTGGAGCAAGAATGGGGCTCCCGCGAGCGTGCAGGATGTTTCGGGAGCGTTGCCGCTTCAGACAGTGAAAGGCGACCACCTGCTCATTTGGCTGGCGGAGTAGGCTGGGCCATCGCCGGTCGAAGTGTCGGCTGAGGCTGAGGCTGAGGCTGGACGACCGCCGCCAAGTCGTCGCTCATGGTGATCGTCGCGCACGTGATGCGCACGACGGGGCGGATGTGTGGCTCTGGCGATAGTCGATTGTGAATTGGTCGCGAATCATTGCCATGCCATCAAACGAAAAAACGCCGACCACGAATGGCCGGCGTTTTATCGCTTCAATGCAACGTAGTCAGCGAACTACATCTTTGGATCTGGTGGTGGATTCATGTCCGCGTTGGCTGCTTCCGGATTGTTGTCCAAGTATTCCTGGATTTGGTCCGTGTCCGACGAAGGACCGGATTCTGATTCGCCGCAGCCGACCGTTGTTGCGATGAACGCAAGCAGAGCCAGAGCGAGAAGGTTTGTGGTTGCGATTCGCATTGGATCAAAATCCTTCCGAGAGGACTTCGTTGGCGCTGCGTGTGCCGAGTGCACCCCACAAGCCGTATGGACTTTCCGACCCGGGTGTCGATGCGGGGTCGTTGTGTTGAGCGTGGGCTCCGACCTGTCCGCGATCTGCATTGCCAGCATCGTTGGAATCGGTGATGAATCGAGCTGCACCATCACCCATCAACACGTGGCATCCACCTTGGTGGCGACTTCCCATGGGGCACGTCGCGATGGAAACGATGTTGGTGTTGTTGATGCACAACGGCGAGTTAGGAGACAGGAACGTGAAGACTTGTTGGCTGACAGGACTGCGGTAAGCCCACTTCATGCCTCGAGTTTGTCGTCGCTGCCGATCTTGGGGCGGAGCTGAGCAAAAATTAAGGACGCTCCGGATCGACGAAGCCTTCGCACGCGGTGTTGCCACCGATGTTCAGCAGGTTGACTGCACCGTCGACTGGTTTGGTGCGAGTGTCGCTGTCGCCCAAGTCGGTGACGATCTCACCGAAGGCGATTGTGTTGGACAGGCCGTCCAAGACATCACGGAAGGCTGACTTTTGTTGGTTGCGGAAAAATCCACGCTGAGAGGCTCGAACGCGAGTTTGGTAGGACGAGTTGCTTGTCACCACACCATTGGCTCGGTTTCGATAGCCACCCCAGGTCGTGTCGGTCGAGTCGCCAAGGCATGGTCCGTAGTTCGTGCGTCCTTGTCCGGGCAAACCGAAGCCGGGGTCGCTGGGGCAACGCAACATTGGAAGGCTGGTCATCCAAGGAGCGTAGAAGCCGCCGGCTGCATTGGTTGCTGAATTGAGTGGACGGCCGGGCCAAGGTCCCATGGGAGCGTAGACATTGCCGATGCCGGCGGATCCTTCGGTGACCTGGTAGGGATTGCTGATTTGTTCCCACAAGCCTTGTTGTTCGAAGAATGGGGTCAAGCCGACGAGGCACGAGAGATCCATACGGTTGTTGCCTGTTGCTGCGGACCAAGCGTTGGTGCCGGTGCCGTGCGTTCCCCCTTGCTGCTCAGGAACTTGGTTGTACGCCGAGTGGTAGTTGTGCAACGCCAAACCGATCTGTTTGAAGTTGTTGCTGCAGCTCATTCGGCGGGCCGTTTCACGAGCCGCTTGAACGGCGGGGAGCAGCAACCCAACGAGGACGCCGATGATGGCGATGACAACCAGTAGTTCCACCAAGGTAAAACCACGCTGGCTCGCGCGAGATGTAGATCGCATGAGGTCTCCATGAGCTTGAAGAGAAGAATAGAAAGCCGACTCAGGGTAGAAATTGGAGAAACAATCGACCGGGTGATTGCTGCTCAGGGGAATGGATAGGCGACATTGTCTGCCGCGGGTTTGCAATGGTCAGGGGCAGTCGGCTGTGAGCGGCGATGGTTTCACGCGGTAAAAGCGTGAGACGCTGGCGGCTGATTCGGTCTCACCGACTATGAGCGATGAGACTCGTGAAACACCGGTGAAGGTGTGGTTGTTCGTTCTTAGATCCCGTTAGAGATCTTTCGTGTCCCGTTAGCAAAAGATCTCGCTTGGCATCGGTGCCTGATAACTCGGCGCGAATCAAACGTGCTGGGGGCTGCAAATAGCGGCTAATCATAGGCCTTCTTTGGTATGGATTTGCGACATGCGAAAGAAGGGGGCGATGGCGGAGAAAAGTTTGATGTATTCTGAGACAGACGGGAGATTCTGAGGGAGGGTGATACGCGACACTTCCCATTCCAGGCCCTCACCCTCGCGTACGCCTGAGCCGCGTCGCTCGAAGTCTCATCCAAACTTCGTTTCGGGAGAGGTGCACCTTTTGGAACTCTGCCGAAAAGCGGTGTCAGAAACTGCACGGCCTCTGAAGACGCCGGGGTGTGAGTTTGGAGTGGCTGGGGGAACGTGCGGCGGGCGAACGTTAGGATCTCGATTGGTTCTGTCTCTCGTGTGCGGTTGCGGTCGGGAGGCGGAATTTGGTATCGCGAGAGGCTCCCTATTGAGGTGCCCAAGTGGCTGATCCTGACGAATCCAAAAATGACAACAGCGCACCGGCGAGCAAGCGGTCCAAGACCACTGTGCTTTCGCTCGCGTTCGTGACGATGTTCACGATGGTTGGATTTGCCTACATGTTCTCGATCGTGGCGGGTGGTCGAGAGATCGATGCGATGCAGGCCATGAATTTGGCGTCCGCCCAATACGTGGCGGGCAACATCGTGGTCGCTGGTGACCTTGCCGAGCGATCGGGGTTGGACCAGCTGAACGAAGAGCACATGGAGCTGTATCCGATGCAGCAGTTCTTGATCGGTGCGGGCACGCACGCGAGAGCTAACCAAGCGGTGTCGCCTCGAGATCGCCATGAGCAGATGGAAAAGGCGTTGCCTTATCTGCAGCGAGCCCACGACCTGGGGTTTCCGGAAGGCCGGGATTCCGAAGGGCATCGGATGTTGGGGTCGACCTTGCATGCGATGGGACGGCACGCGAACGCGGCGAAGCATCTGAGGCAGGCTGTTGAGATCGACTTGACGCTGCGTGCTGAGTTGCTGCCCTTGCTGGCTCGTTCACTCGCGTCATCGATCACCGCCAAGCCGGACGAAGCGCTTCGAACGATTGAGGCTCACTTGGAAGAGTCGAGTTTGGATGAACGTCGCCGAAGCGAAGCCGAGATCCTGAGGATCGAATTGCTGAATCAACTGAAGCGGTATGATGATTCGCTCCCCGTGATCGCTCGTGTCGAAGAAGACATTGACGGCGCGGTGAGGTCACAAATGCCGTGGGCATTGCAGCTTCGTGACCAGCTGAGTTTGCAGCGAGGTTTGGCGAGAGTGGGACGCGTGATTGAAGCGTTGCCGCCGTCAATTTCGGCTCAGTTGATCGCCGGTGTGCCAATCGTTGCCGGACGTGAGTTGCCTGAAGAAACAAAGGCCGAGCTGAACGATGTCATCAAGGTGTTGGACCAATTGCAGCGTGAAGCGGATCCCAAGGTCGCCGGCAGTGCCCGTTTGTTGGTGGCTCAGTCGTATCTGTTGCTAAATGATCCCGATCTTGCATTGGCCCGGCTGACTCAAGCGAGACAGCAGCGTCCATTCGATGACCGTGGACTCGAAGGTGGTATTTCGGAAATCGAGTTGTTGGCCAGTCGAGGCATGGGCGAAGACGTGGCACAAACATCACGCTACTTGGTTCGAGAGATTGGCCAAAGTCAGTACTTGGACTTTCCCGAAATCGTTCGAGAGAACGTCAAGCAACGAATCATCGACGCGATCGCGATGCTGCGTGGCGCCGGTCAGTTCGCACCGGCGGTCGAAACAGCCACCGTCACTTCTCCGGTGCTCGGTGTGGCAAGTTCGCACAGCCAAGCCGGGATCGCTTACCGAGATTGGGGCGAAGCGACATTGGCGGCTGGGTTGGGCCCAGGAGGCGAGCTGTCGCGGGAGGCATCGGTCTTGGCACGAGAGCAATTCCGCGGTGCGGGCGACGCATTTGCCGCGGCTGCGAAGGAGCAATTCGACACGGAAGAATATGTGCCGACGCTTTGGTTGGCCATTGAGTCGTATCAAAAGGGACGTCACTTTTCTCGCAGTGCCGTGTTGTTGGAGGACTACCTTCGATACGAAGAACGTGGGCGGATCCCGCGAGCCTTGGTGGCGCACGGGCGAGCCTTGCTCGCAGACGGAAACGCGAAGGGGGCGATCGATTCGTTGCAAACATGCATCATCGAATACGACCGCGACCCGATGCGATACGACGCTCGATTGTTGGCGGCTCAAGCGGCTGCGGATTTGGGCGATCGAGAACGTGCACGCGAATGGTTGGAAGCCAATCTCAGCGACGGCCAGTTGACTCCGCGAAGTCCTGCTTGGCGAGACTCGTTGTTGACGTTGGGCGAAATGTTGTTCGCGGAAAGTTTGTCACAAACATTGAAGTCGCGAGAGTTGGAGTGGAGCGAGCGTGTGGAAGCGTTGCGTGCGACTCGTCCGACATTGCAATTGGCAATGCGACGATTGGATGAGGCGGTGAAGCGATATTGGCCAATGCCGCGAACACAAACTGCCGCGTACTCGTTGGCTCGCGGTCATTTGTTGACGGCGGAGTTGCCGGAAGTGGAACTGGAATCAACGGAGCTTCAGGACACGGCTCGTCGTGGGCTCAGTCAGAAAGCCAATGCGGGTCGGCAGGCCGCGCTGGATCAATTCGCGATGCTGTCCAACTACTTGCAGAACCAACAGCGCGACAGCGACTTGAGTGACAAGCAGCGGGCGTTGCTTCGTAATTCGTTGATCGGCCAAGCGGACACGCTTCGAGACATGGGCCGATTCGCGGAAGCCGCGGACGCCTATCGAGACATGGCGTTGCGGTACATGAACGAGCCGGCTTCCCTCGAAGCTTTCTTAGGGCAGTCGCAAATGATGCGAAAGATCGGTCGCGTTCGTGAGGCGGATCTTTTGATCCGGCAAGCCAACGTGGTGCTCGGAAGGATCGGTACACAGTGGGACGACGAATTTGACATGGTCACGCGGTACGATCGTGCTGGTTGGGAACGCTACTTGGCCTGGATGGTCGAAAGGCTCGACCAAGGGGCACAGTTGACCAACCAAACGGCACCCTGACCGACGCGTCGCGTTTGTTGGATGGAAGGTTGCGTTGACTTGCAGCACGCGGCGGGTGGATACTGCGGTTCGCTCAGCCGCGTTTGTTTGTGGTCCGATCAGATTGGGGCCATGACGTGAGCATCGATTCATCAAAGGATTGGAACGAGAACATGGAAGCGATCATCGATCGTCGATTTGAATTGCTGCAGTTGCTGTTGGAGTTAACCGTCCAGCAGGAAGCCGCGATTTCGGACGGGCACATGAACGAGTTGATGCGAGTGCTGAGTCAGAAGCAGCGTGCGGTGGAGCAATTGGTTCAGGCATCGGAGCAGCTTAAGACCGAGCGAGCACGGTTGGGCGAGGCGCATCGTGTCTCCGAAGAGCACCGGCAGCGAAACGCGAAGTGCGATGAAATGCACCGCGAATTGATGGCTCGTGAGCAGGCCAGCGAAGAGATGCTGACCAACAGTCGAGATGAGGTTGCCGCTCAGTTGCAGCAGAACGATGGTTCGCGACGTGCGGCTCAGGGTTATGGCCAGCAGGCGAATCGCGGCGAAAGTTCCGGCGGTAGCACGTTGGATTTGTCGCAGTAGCGAATCGTCGATCGGAATTGTGGCGAGCTTCATCCGGGGCAATTCGTTCCCCGTTTGTTAGTTGCTCTGGCGACGCTTGGGCCGGCTGATTCCGATTCAGTCAGCGCATAAAAAAACCGCCATCAAGTGACTCGATGGCGGTGTCAATTTTATCTTCGAGATCAAGCCGTTCAGGCAGGAGTCACGTTTTCGGCACAAGGTCCTTTGGGACCGCGACCTTCAGTGTAAGTGACTTTTTGACCTTCTTGCAGTTCGTCGTAACTCGCGCCTTCGACATTCGTGCAGTGGAAGAACAAGTCTTTCGGCCCTCCAGTGTCGATGAAACCGAAGCCTTTGTCGGTGAGCCGTTTGATTGTACCTTCTGCCATTCTTCTAATTCCTTCGTGTAAACCGTGATGTTTCCCGTGCCGAGTGCGCGAGCTATACCACCACGATGGGGACTATAACAGATTCCCGTTGGTTGTGGTGGGGTTCTTGTCTTCAGTTTTCACAGAAAAATTGAAAAGAGCTATTTTTAGCGGGGTTTACGGCCATTCTGGCGGTTGGCAGGCTTGGTTCACGCTAGCGAACGTGAATCTTCTGCGTCTGGATCGTGATCAGGTTCACGGCTTCGTCGTAGGTGACGGTTCCGGATGCGGTGACCACGTCGCCCTTGGAAAGACCGGCCAACTTGTCTGCTCGCGTTGCCCGAACGGTCCCGGATTCGTCGACCAATTTCACGACAGCTTTGGGTGCGTTGGCGAGCCTGCGTTTGCAGAACGGACAATTGTCTGCATGATCCGGATCGCCGCCCGTGTGATCTTCGTCGGGCAGTTCGCTGAGCATGAATGTAGCGGAGTTTGGTTCGAAGGCCTCGAACTCACCCGCGTCGACTTTGCCGACCAAAGTGATTTCGTTAGGAGCTTCCGCTTCCTCGTCCGTGAACTTTTCTTTGACTTCGGTCAGCGACAACGCATCGGACGGAGCTTCGCTGAGGATCACCGTCGGATCGGAATCCGTTGATGCGGTTTCGTTTGCACCGGGTTCACAGCCGACCGCGAATGCCAGGCATGCGGTGCCGAGTGCAAGGTATTTCAGGCGGCAGATCATTTCAGGTCTCCGAGCACTTTGATTGCGTCTTCGATGTCGCTGCTGACTTCGTCGAAGTCGGCACCTTCTTCACCGTGCAGTTTGGCGTCGACCGATCCGAACGCATCGAAAAGAGTGTCGATTGCTGCGAGAGCTTGTTTCTTTTTCTCTTCGCCGAGATCGCTCTCTTTGGCGAGCACTTCGGTTTGTTCCAGCAGCGTTCCGATGTCGTGCAGTTCGTTGTGGATCGAATCGACGTCGTCATCGGCGAATCCGCCGGCGATAGTCGATTGCATGCTGGTCAGCTTCTTGATGGCGTCGGCGAGCGTCTTGGGTGCGTCGGCCTTTTCGAGATGAACCAATGCGTCGGTACTCAGCCCAGCGGCGGCGGCATCGACAGTTTCGTGGCCGTGCACGGCATGGTCATGGCCTTCGTGATCATGGCCGTGCCCTTCGTGATCGTGTCCAGCATGATCATGGCCCTCGTGGCTGTCATGATCGTGATCATCGTGGCTGTCGCTGGTCTGTGTTGTGGCAGCCTCATCTGGGGCACTGGAGGGCTGGCAGCCGGTGAAGGCGATCATTGCCAGGGACAACAGGGCGAGGAACGAGATTTTGGACATGGTGCCGCTTTCCGAAGTGGGGCAATGAAGGTGGCCGGAGCCGTTGGATGCGTCAACGAAGGGGATTGCCTTCGAAGGAGATTTGCGTCGCGAATGGCTGGAGTGTGCGATTGCTACGCATCTTGACATCGTAGCGTTCGGCCGAAATTTGGGGTCAGAAATTCGTGGCGGAAAGATTGGTTGCGGCCAACGGGAGGGCTGATGTTGGACATTTCCCATTTTGCCACGTTTGCCTGGTTGCCCAATTGTTGAGACGTGGATGTTGAAACGGAGGTGTTTGCTCGGCAAAAACATGGCGTTTGTAGGGTCGCGAACGGTTTGGGACGGGTTTCAAAAGCGGGCTCGATCCAAGCCGGACTGATTCCCTATACTTCCTGGCTCACTCAATTCGCGAGGACGCCTCGCCTTCGCTCCATTCATATCGCACGTACGCTGATGAGCATGACCGCCGCCGACCCGACCGCATCGGTCGCCTCCCCTTCGTCCGCCCAGCCCGCCATTCGTGTTTACAACACGTTGAGCAAAACCAAAGAGCCGTTTTTGCCTCTGCGTGCTCCTCGGGTGGGAATGTATTTGTGCGGGCCGACGGTTTATGCCGAGTCCCATATTGGACACATGGTTGGTCCGGTCATCTTTGACACCATCAAACGGTATCTGACGTACAGCGGCTACGAAGTGACTTGGGTGGTGAACATCACCGACGTCGACGACAAACTGATCGGCAAATCGAAAGAACGCGGCATCCCGATGAGCCAAATCGCGGTGGAGATGACCGCCGATTACTTGGCCAACCTACGTGAATTGGGCGTCAATCAAATCGACCATTTGCCGCGTGCGACGGACCACATGCCGCAGATCATTGCGTTCATCGGATCGTTGGAATCGAAAGGGTTCGCTTACGCGATCGATGGAGATGTGTTCTTCGACGTGACGAAGGATCCCGGATACGGCCAATTGTCGAATCGTTCAGTGGAAGACCAGCAAGGCGAAGGTGGCGGTGCGGCCGCCAAGAAACGCAACCCTGGTGACTTTGCACTTTGGAAATCAGCTCGTCCGGGCGAGCCTTTTTGGGACAGCCCATGGGGCGAAGGACGACCCGGTTGGCACATCGAGTGTTCCGCGATGAGTCACGAAATTCTGGGCGAGACATTTGACATCCACGGTGGTGGATTGGATTTGATGTTCCCGCACCACGAAAACGAACGAGCTCAGAGCACGTGCTGCCACGGCGCACCGATGGTGAAGTATTGGATGCACAATGGTTTGATGCGGGCCGGTGAGAAAGGCAAAGTCGGCGGCAAGAGCGATCGCGAAAACGCGGCGGCGGAAGCGGCCAGCGTCGAAGAGCAAGCGTCGGGCAAGATCAGCCGCAGCAAGGGTGCAGGTGGATTGGCGGATCTGATTCGCAGCCAAACCGGGGAACGCATTCGGTTCTTCTTGTTGCGGACACAGTACCGCAGCACGATTGTTTACAACGAAGAAACGTTGGCCGAAGCGGGGACGTCGTTGGAGGCGTTCTATCGCTACTTCGATCGCTTTGCAGAGATCACCGGCGGTTCGTTTTACGATTTGTCCGCGGCGATCCGACGCGGCGAAGGCGGATTCGATCCGGCCGGCGACGCGTTGCTGACCGAGATCCACGCGATTCGAGAAAAGTTCTTGGCCGCGATGGATGACGATTTCAACACCGGTGCCGCGATCAGCGTGTTGTTTGATGCGTTGCGAACTCTCAATCGACATATTGATGCCAATCAGCTTGCCGCTGGCGCCGATGCAAAATCGCCCGCCGTCGAATCGCTGGTCAAAGCAACATCAGTCATCGCGGAGTTGTCGCGGGTGCTCGGGTTGTTTGCAAAACCGCCCGCCACTTCCGGTGGAGATGAAGCGGACGCGGAGTTGCTCGATTCCGTCGTGCATCTGTTGATCAACCTTCGCAAGGAAGCTCGTGAGCGAAAGGATTACGCCACCGGCGATGCGATCCGAGATCGACTGGCTGATCTGGGTGTCGCGTTGCTCGATAAGAAAGAAGGCACCTCTTGGGAACGCAAGTCGTAACGGCTCGTCCTGGATCGGCTTCCTGCATTTTAGGAATCGACCCGGGGCTCAACACCACTGGTTACGCGGTGATCTCGCGAGAGGGGCCGCAATTGTGCCTGCGTGAAGCGGGCGTGATAAAATCTCGCCGTTCGGACACACTTCCCGAACGTTTGCGCGAAATCCATGTTGGGCTGTCGGAAGTTTTCGAGGCTCATGCGGTGGACCTGATGGCGCTGGAGCAATTGTTTTCGCATTACGATCGGCCTCGCACGGCGATCCTGATGGGGCATGCTCGCGGCGTGATTTGTTTGGCCGCCGCATTGGCCGGAGTGCCGGTCGAGCATTACGAGCCAACTCGAGTGAAAAAGGTGATGACTGGAAACGGTCGGGCGCCGAAGAGTCAGATTCAGTTGGCGGTGAAGATGCAATTGAATTTGCAGTCGGTTCCCGAGCCTGCCGACGTCGCCGATGCGATGGCGATTTCATTGTGCGGGCATTACTTGGCCAACAACCCGATCGATCAAGCCTTGGCGTGACCCGTGGTTTGAGAGGCTGTGCAGTTTTCGAGTTCGGTGCCAGCAACGCCTTGAGAACCCGGTCCGCGCAGAAGGTCGTGCAGTTTTGAAGTGCC
>NZ_DDGH01000011.1:29968-30191 GCF_002337565.1 Rhodopirellula sp. UBA1907
CTGCACGACCTCGCAGCGGGAGGGATCGGAATGCGAGCGTTCAACGAGAATTCCGGGGAGGGTAGTGCGAGCCTTTTCCCATGCTTGGCCCTCACCCTCGCGTACGCCTGAACGGCGTCGCTCGACCTCTCCCCAAACTTCGTTTCGGGAGAGGTGCGGGGCGCGAAAGCAGCATAAATATCTGCATCAACAAACTGCATGACCTCCGACTGTGTCGGGGGAG
>NZ_DDGH01000033.1:0-2600 GCF_002337565.1 Rhodopirellula sp. UBA1907
AGAACCAACCATTCTTGAACATCGTCAGATCAACGATACCAAAACGGACTACACGCTTGGTGCCGTTCAACGCATTGACGAATTCCCAGAGAATCCGGATGCTATAGCGGAGCGTAAACGGAATGCGTGGCGGAACGACCGTGGCGCGTTGCTCGGTTGCGGTGTCGTTGGGATCATACTCCTGTCGATACTCATTTCTGCCATCGCGTTCTGGTGGCATGTAATCACAGGCACGCCGTTACGGTAGTTCACCGGGTCCGCTAACACGGGTTTTACGCTGAGGCCTTCGGCACACCGCTGTCGTTTGTTCAAGCCTCCATCTGCTGGTAGAATCTCTCGTAGTTCAGACATCGTTCGCTTCGTTCAGGGCGGTGTCGTAAAAACCTTCCGTTGTGCGGCAACAACCAATGGAGAAATTCAACTTTGCCACTGCTTGGATTTTCGCTTCGGTAACCGCTGATGGTGGCGTTGACCTTCCGTTGCTAATTGGCGCGGCCGACTCTCTCAATCACGCGATCCCAACTGTTGGCGAAATAACTCGCTCGCTCAAGGCGTTGTGTCGTTGCGGACTCGTGGACATCCGTGATGGTCGCATCCTGCTCACTCCTCACGGTCGCACTGTTGCCGACGATGGTTTCGCGCGTCGCGGCGGGCGTTTCTCTATCCCCGACAACATGCGCAAATCGCTCGATGCGGCGAACCATCCATCGGTCGACTCGGAACCCGACATCTCGTTCGTCACCGATGAAACCGTGTCGGCAGCATTCCAAGAATACCGCAAGATGTTGGGAACCTAATTGGCACTTCAGTTGCCGCACAACATGGTTTTTACGCTAAGGCCTTCGGCGCACCTTCCACGTTTGGCTATGCGGGCTGGCCTTGGTACAATTATCGTAGTTCAGGCATCGTTCGCTTCGTTTAGGGCGGTGTCGTAAAAACCTTCCGTTGTCGGACCTCAGATTTCTATGTCGCAACTCTACGATCTGCTGGAGAACGTTAACGATCGCGACACGTTTCTCGCTTTTGTCCGCGCCTTGGCTGACGAACGCGAGGCCGCTCAGCAGCTCGAACGCGACGAACCGACGCGCTACATGCTCGGAGGTGCTCACGATTGGCAAAACGGCGACATTTCCTCCTACCTCTATGCCGCCTGCGAATACTTCAACGACCGGCCATTATCGCCACCGGAGACCGAACCAAGCTGGCGAATGTTCGCTGACTTTCTCTGGTGCGGTAAAATTATCGAATAGCGACGCCGACATATCGTATTGCTCGCGGCCGCTTACGGGCGTCGCGTGTTGGATCGCTGGCTGGCGGTTCAACGGTCCGACAACATGGTTTTTACGCTAGGCCTGCGGCACACCTTCGTCCTTTGGGAACGATCGCTGGCTTTGGTACAATCTCTGGTAATTCAGGCATCGTTCGCTTCGTTTAGGGCGGTGTCGTAAAAACCTTCCGTTGTCCGCTCCTAGTCATGCGTCACTCGACATCCGACAACTCGGTTCGCCTCGACATCCCAGACGATTGGGACATTTGGGATGGTGGAGACGACGATCTCTTCGTTGCTGCCGCACCGGAAGAAGACGAAAACGAGATTCAGCCACAGCTCTTGGTGGCGTGTGAATCAAACACGGCTTCCAGCTCCGAATCGTACATGGTCGGCAACGTTGCTTTTCTGCAATCCGGTGTCGCAGACTACGTAGGGCACGGTAGCGGCTCGTTTTCCTGCGATTGCTACGATGTAGCATGGCACGAATTTACGTCGTCACAAACTGGATTTACGCTAACCGCGATTTCATATTTCATTGTTTTCGGCAATTCTGCCTATCAATTCCAATTTAGGGCACACCCTGATCTATTCGGGCGCTGGCGATCTGCATTCGAGGCGATCGTTCGCACACTGACCTTCACGTAGCGGGCGGACAACATGGTTTTTACGCTAGGCCTTCGGCACACCTTCCCTGTTTGGCGACGCGGGCTGACCTTGGTACAATTTCTTGCAGTTCAGACATTGCTCGCTTCGTTCAGGTCGGTGTCGTAAAAACCTTCCGTTATGTGCCGCAGTCTAATGAGAATCGACGGTGATGATGACTGCTGGTTCACGCTCGAACCCATTGAGACCGATCCGATGGGTCGCCGTGATGTTCGCGCCGTTGTCTCGTTCGCTGGCCGTGGATTCGCTGCCTCAAACTCATCCGTATGGTTCGATGGTGATTCCATCACGTCGTTTCTTGCTGGCTTGCGTCAACTTGATGCTAAGCGTGAGGGTAACGCAACTCTCGAAACGATGTCGCCCAACGAATGCGTACTCAAATTCCGCAACTCTGACGGCCTTGGGCATCTGTCGCTGGACGTTTCCATCACCGCCGGTATCGGCACGCAACGATCAACCTGTAATTTGAGCTTTACTCTCGATCCAACATCGTTCCCAGCAATCGTTAAACAAATGGAAGCCGCACTGGTAGTTTAGCGGCACATAACATGGTTTTTACGCTGAGTCCCTTCGGGCACACCTTCGTCCTTTTGCAACGCCCGCTGACCTTGGTACAATCTCGCGTAATTCAGACGCCGCTCGCTTCGTTCAGGGCGGTGTCGTAAAA
>NZ_DDGH01000033.1:2783-36083 GCF_002337565.1 Rhodopirellula sp. UBA1907
GTCGTAAAAACCTTCCGTTATGCGGCCTACGCTCGATTGAAATCCGATCCATACCGCAGCCCAGCCTCAGCACCCGACGACAACGTCGTTCCCTCGGTCCCGGAACGTGGTTCGCGTTTCATCCGCTTCGCGCTCTAGGCACACCTGACCGCCGTCGTGCTGACTGCGATTGCATTGGCTCACGACTCCGCAACGTGGGTGTGGTCTAATCGGTGGGAACCGGTCCCCGAAGTCCTTCTCATGATCGGACTGCTCGGTTTCATCGCTTGCCCTATTTTGCTGATCGTCGCGGTATTGCGTTCCTCTCTCTCGCCCGCTCGACGGTTGGTGGTGCTCTGTGTTGGCGGCGGGATAGCGTTCGCCCACTTCGTTGCTCTCCTCCCCGGCGTCCAGTAGTTGCCGGCCGCATCACATGGTTTTTACGCTAGGCCTTCGGCACACCGCTGTCGTTTGTCCAAGCGGCCCACCGTTGGTACAGTCTCTCGTAGTCCAGACATCGTTCGCTTCGTTCAGGGCGGTGTCGTAAAAACCTTCCGTGCACGACCTAATCGGTTAGACTGCTGATATGAACACATCAGAACTAAGCGCCCTTCCTGTCAGCGAAAAGCTCCGAATCGTGACGCAATTGTGGGACGAGATCGCGTCGTCGCCTGAGCATATCATGGTGCCGCCTGACGTAATCTGCGAGGCATCCCGGCGATCTGCCGAACTTGACGCTAACCCCTCGGTCGCAATTGACGAGGACGAACTTTGGCGTCGCGTCGATGGCTAAGAAACGGCGTTTTCACCCTTCGGTCGCCGATGACTTGAATTCGCGACCGACTACTACGACGACATCTCTGTCGATCTAGGTAATCGCTTCCGTTCCACTTTTCGCGATCGCCTACGTGACCTGTCGCAACGCCCAGAGTCTTTTGGCTGCGTTCACGGAATCCTGCGTGTGGCAACGGTTCATCGTTTTCCCTATGTCTTGCTGTTCGAGAACCGCGACGAGTTTATCGCAATTCTTGGCGTCTTCCATGCTGCCTCTGATCAGAGTGGTTGGTTCGAGCGTTCAATGTGAAGCAGGGGGCGTGCAACATGGTTTTTACGCTAGGCCTTTGGCGCACCTTCCTTGTTTGGCGACGCGGGCTGGCCTTGGTACAATTTCTGGTAGTTAGGACATCGCTCGCTTCGTTTGTGGCGGTGTCGTAAAAACCTTCCGTTAGCGGACACAATCGATTGGTGATTCCGGCGTTCCATGACCGTACTTCGAAACGTCATCGAGGTCATCATTGTCACATTTTGCTTACTGTTTTACGCCGTCGTTTTCCCGCTCATGCGCTGGGGCCAACGCTCGGCAGCGCGTCGCATCGAGCAAATCACATGTCCGTCTTGCGGCGAGCTGTTTGCCGACATCACCCATGAACTCGCATTCTGCGGTGTTCGGCTGCGACTGACTGCTGGCACGCGCGTGCAATGGGATCGACTCCCCAAATGGCGCGTCACATGCAAATCCTGCGGCAGTGTTACGTGCTTCGACAATGGAAGTCGTGTGACAGCTTGCGACATGTCCGATGCCATCACTCGATCGAGAGGCATGGCGAAACCTAGTTCCAGTGACCGCTAACATGGTTTTTACGTGTGGACTTTGGCACACGTTCGCTCTTTGGTAACCGGCGCTGGCCTTGGTACAATCTTTCGTAGTTCAGACATCGTTCGCTTCGTTCAGGGTGGTGTCGGAAAAAAAATTCCGTTGGGCGACCGGCCGATATCGCGAGTTTGGGTTGTCTGCGGGGGGCATCCGTGTGCGATTAACGCGGGTTAGTTTTCCCAAGAGACTTTGCTGCGCTGAACACTAATCGTCGCTAATCGGGCACTGATCCCGATCACGATGGTGGCTTCGTTGTTGACTGATCGAACAACAAAGTGTTTCTGCTAGAATGTGGTTGCGTCGTTAGGCTGTCTTTCGGTTGGCAACCTCGATCGCGTCAATAGCCCCGGGCTCGTGGTCAGGTCGTCTTCGTTTGCATTTGGTCGACTGGTTCGACTTCGGTTTTTGGGAGCCGATCAATACCTTGGTACAGTTGCTTTCCATTCTGGCTCGCTCGCTTCGTTTGGGGCGGAGTCGTAAAGCTTCTTTTGGCAAGTTGCTGATGATGGAACGCTTTCTCGTTGTTGACCTCGAAGCAACCTGTTGCGACGACAGCTCGTTTCCCCGTACGGAAATAGAGATCGTTGAGATTGCGCTGTGATGGTTTGCTCGTCGACGCACCAGCCGCTGGATGAGTTTCAGGCCTTCATTCAGCCAGTGCTTCATCCAAAATTGACCGGATTTTGCCGCGAACTCACAAACATCTCGCAAGCACAGGTTGATTCTGCCCTGAGGTTCGCAGATGCATTGGCAAGCTTCCTCGATTGGGCGAACGGTTTCGCTCCGTTCGTGTTGTGCTCTTGGGGCAACTACGACCGCACCCAATTCGAGTCTGACTGGATTCAACACAATGTCGCCTATCCGTTTGGCGATCGCCACATCAACCTCAAGGCGGAGTTTGCCAAAGCGAATGGTCGTCGCAAAAAGCTTGGTGTTCCAGCTGCTTTGCGTTCCGTCGGTTTGACTTTTTCCGGTTCGCACCATCGCGGCATCGACGACGCTCGCAACATCGCTTCCTTGATTCCGTGCATCTTCCCGCCCTCTTCCAACGTGGGCGGCAGTTAGGCAGGTCGGCACGAGTCTTTTGGCATTTGAATTGTTTCGGGAAGCGTTATTGCTCGTGCGTACAACCCAGGCGAACGCTGGACTGCAAAATGTTTGGTGTTGTGGCGCACTGTGGTTGCGCAAGTTTTCATCCCGGGAGGGATACCAGAGGGTAGCCGTCGGTAAGCGATAGCGTCACCGACGGACACGGAACGCTCACGTCGCCACTCTTCATCCCGCCGTGGCCGAGGGCCACAGCGGGATGAAGAGTTTTTTTTGGGGACTCGTTTTCCGGGGGTGCGCTGCTACGCAGCGACCCCCGGCTACCCTCTGGCATCCCTACCGGGATGAAGAAATACAGAAGCCGGATGGAAAATTGCATCCGCTATCAGAGCGTCGCTCGCAAACGTTTCGCATTCCAGGCCGACGCCCAAGCGGCTCACTTGGTTGTGTTTGATGATTCTTGCCGACTTGTTTCGCAACAGGAGAAGGAGTGTCGGATTGAAATGGTGAGGTTTCTGTCTTGTGTTCCGTGCAATCACAGGCTGGAAGCCTATGCCACTTGCCTCAGTAGCTGAAGTCGGCGGGTTGCCACCAGCGGGCTTTGTAGAATTTCGATCCGGCGATGGTGTGTCGTTGTTTGGATTCAGTTGGCTGCGCGGGGATGATGGAGTCGCTTTGCCAGTTGGCGCCGACTTCGGTTCTTTGCGGGTCGCTGATCCAAATGGAGCCATCGGCGTGCTGGCTAGCACTTTTGATCCATTTGAGGTCGGACAAAAGTTGGAAGGCTTCGGTTTCGATGTCAAACAAATACAACGCGTCGTTGTTGCTGACCAGGAGTTTGGGGGCCGTTCGCAATGGGAACAAATCATGACCGGTTGGTGATTGCGGCAAGGCGTATTGCTGGTCCAGCGAGAGTTGCCGGTCGCGGTATCGAAACCGATAGAGCTGGTCGCCGAGAACCCACAGGCATTGGCGTTCTTTGTCCCAGGTCACACCGTGGGCGTAGGGCAGTTCCGTGTCGACAAAGTCATCGGCGGAGTGATGCAGGCGTAGCATGCCATGGTTGCTGTTGACGGTGGCGATCGAGCCGTCTGGAAGGAGTTCAGCGGAGTGGCAACTGCTGTAGCTTGGGTAGTCTTTGATCAGCTTTGAATCTCGGAAGCTCACCAGTCGAACGCGTCCGTGGTAAGCGGCGAGGATGAAGACCTCCCCGTCGATTTCGACTCGTTTCGCATCCGTCGGGATGTATTCGCTTGGCGGGGATTCGGACGCTGGGTAGGACCAGAGGTCAGCATCTTTCGCGAATGGATCGACCAGTCGGATGCGGTTGTCGGCTTGGTCGGCACAGAGGATCGCTGGGGTTTGAGGTGAAATGCCTGCACGACCGCCGTCGTCGGCTGGCTCTTTCGCCTGAGTGAAGTTGGCCAACAGAACCAGGAAGGCAATCGACAGGGCTTTCATGGTCGTCTCGTCGCTGTTGGTCAAACGGGTTGTTGTTTGGCAATATCACGCAGTTCGTCGATGCAGGATTTCATGACCGGAAGGTCGATCTCGTGCACGTTGATGGCCTCGCCGGGGTTCTTCAGCATGGTGACGGTCAAGCGACCACCAAGGTGTTGGCGGAACTCTTCGAGGCCTCGCAGGACTTCGTCGGGTGTATCGAGTTGGTCGCACCAGAGCGGCGTGCCCAGGTCAGCAAGGGTTTGGCAGACGGCATGAGCCAACGGCGTGGGGAACCCGAATTTGCGGGCTGAGTACAACGTGTCGAGAGCCACTCCAATTCCAACCGCTTCGCCGTGTCGAAGAGCGTAGTTGGTCATCGGTTCCATTCGGTGGGCGGACCAATGTCCGAAGTCGAGCGGGCGAGCTTCGAGTGCTTCGAACGGGTCGCCTCCTGCGGTGATGTGTTCGAGGTGCAATTGGCACGAGCGTGCGATTGCTTCCTTGGAAACATCGGCCACGCGCCGGCGCAGTTTGCTGGCGGATTTTCGTAGGTAGTCGAAGAAGGCCGCGTCTTTTAGCAGGGCGACTTTGACGGCTTCGGTCAAACCAGATCGGAAGTCGCGATCGGGAAGTGTTTGCAGGATCGCGGTGTCGTTGAAGACTGCCCATGGAACGGCGAAGCTGCCGATCCAGTTTTTCTTTTCGAAGTAGTTGATCGCGTTCTTTACACCGACACCCGAGTCGGCTTGCGCGAGCGTGGTCGACGGCAAGCGGATCAGACGCACGCCTCGGTGAGCGATGGCAGCCGCGAATCCAACGGCGTCCAGGACGGCACCGCCGCCGGCGACGATGATGTAGCTGCGTCGATCCAGGTCGTGTGAGTTGATTGCGGCGAGCAGGTCCCGAAGGGTGTGTTCGGAGTTTTTGCAGGATTCACCACCGGGCACGATCATCGGTTCGCGAACCAGCCGCATTCGATCGCTGGTTCGCATCTGGTTGATCAGCGCGGTGGCAAATTCGCCGCCCTCGAGGTTGCTGTCCAAGCAGAACAGAACCTTCGGCGCGGAGCTGTCACTTTGTTCGCCGTGCAGGACAGATTCCAAGACAGTAAAGTCACCTTGGGACACGTCGTCGGTCTGTCTTAGGCGATGAACAAATTTGACTTCGAATGAGATGTCTTGGTCAGTCACGGCGTCAACTCTTTCCATCCGCGCCACAGCCAACGCAACGAGTCGGGGAAGATCGAGCCCCCGTGTTTTCCGTTGTGGCCGCCCTCTCCGTAGACAAACTTGTAATCGTATTCTTGGAAAGCCAATGCGGCCGCCATTTGCTGGTTGGCCAAGGGCCAGTTGCCGTGGCTGTTGTCCAGGTCGCCGCTGCCATCTTGCAAGAAGACTCGAATCGGTTTGGGAGCCGATTTTCGAATCATGGCGGGGTAGTTATGTCCACCGCGAATGTTGACGAAGCTGCCGATGTGCGACATGACTTTTCGAAACGAGTCGGGGCGGAACCATGCGACCGAGAACGCACAGATTCCGCCAGAGCTGTTGCCGCAGATGGCTCGCAGATCGGGGTTGTCGGTGATTTTGTATTGTTCCTGAATTTCAGGAAGCAGTTCGTTCAGCAGGAACTCGGCGTAGTCTCCTGAAACCGTGTCGTATTCGAAGGCTCGATTGGATGGTGTGGGTTTCCATCCTCGTTTGGGTGGCAATTCACCTTTGTGGCCTGGGTCCACCATCACGGCGATTGTGACGGGCATGTCGCCGGCGGCGATCAGGTTGTCAAACACGGTGGGTAGGCGGAAGTCGCCACCGGGGCCTTCGAAAGTGTGGCCATCTTGGAAGACCATTAACGCGGCGGGTTTGGTCCCGTCGTATTGGGCCGGCACATAGACGCTGTATCGACGCCGGGTGCCTTCGAAGATTTTGCTATTCGAAAACTCGTGCTGGGTCACCGTGCCTTTGGGAACGCCTTCCTTGGGATTGGAGTCGGCGGACCATGTGTAGGTTTCTTCCGCTGCGACGGTGATCGTTGTGAGGGGCAACGACACCATGAGTGCGGTCAGGAAGATGCCGATTGACGTGAGGCGACGAGAGGTGGGGTGGACCTGCGATGCGGCAGGTGGGCGAGAACGCTCTTGGGCGAAGATCATGCGGATTTGGTTCTTGCGGGGCGGGATTTTGGCGGGAAACGACAAGGATAAAGGCGGGAAGCGGCCAATGGCAGCTCATGCAGGCGGGGTTTGACGACGAACGGGCATGTGGTGGGATTCCAATGCGGTTTAAGCTAAAACCTCCGCCGTCGAAGAAAGACCCTTCGAAAGACCGAACAGTGTAACCCAATTTTCTCGGTGGATCAGTCGTGCAACAGCGTCGTTTAGGAAGCAGCGGAATTGTCGTTTCTGACATTTGCATGGGAACGATGACATTTGGAAGTTCCTGTGACGAGTCGACCAGCCACGCGATTTGCGATCACGCGTTTGATGCTGGGGTCAATTTCTTCGACGCGGCGGAGATCTATCCGGTCCCACCAAAAGACGAAACCTTTGGCGTCACCGAAGAGATTTTCGGTCGGTGGCTGAAAACCAAACCTCGGGATTTGGTGACGGTCGCTACCAAGGTGACGGGACCCGGACATGGATGGTTCACGCCGCCGGTTCGGCACGGTCGGACGACGTTGGACCGCCATCAGGTTATCCGAGCCTGTGAAGATTCACTGCGTCGTTTGGGTGTGGAAACCATCGATCTGTATCAGATCCACTGGCCCGATCACGGGATGCCCTACGAAGAAGTCCTGGAATCGCTGACTCATCTTCGCCGCACCGGAAAAGTTCGTGTGATCGGATGCAGCAATGAAACATCATGGGGATTGATGAAGAGTCTTTGGGCGGCCGACATTCACGGCGTTGATCGGTATCAAACCGTTCAGAATAATTTCAGCCTGATCAATCGCCGCTGCGAGAACGAGTTGGCTCAGGTTTGCCGCCGAGAGAACGTGAGTTTGTTGCCGTACTCGCCGCTGGGCGGAGGAGTCTTGACGGGTAAATACGAAAACGGACCGCCACCGGGAGGTCGTTTTTCGGAGTACCTGCAGACGGGGAATGATCGACAGAAGGCGATGGCTCAACGTTTCGTCAACGATCGCACCATTGAAACCGCGGTTCGGATGCACGAGATCGCTGAATCGATCGGCACGACGGGAACGGCGTTGTCGGTCGCGTGGAGCAAGCAACATGATTTTGTCGCATCGACGATTGTGGGTGCCACATCGATCGAGCAATTGAAAGAGATTCTGGTTGCCGATGACATGATTCTCGATGACGAAACGATGGCACGAATCGACGCGGTCGAAGTCGAGATCCCCAACGCGATGACGGAAGACGGGCTGCGACGGTTGTAGGGAACTGGGGTGGCGGGCAGATTGATTGGAGGGCGGATGGATAGCAGGATTAGGCGAAACCATGTGAGTTGTTGAGGCGTTGCCCTCGGTTCCACCACGACGGAACCGGGGCGGCCCAACGAAAGGCTTCCCAGAACCGCTAGGACCGCCCCCGTTGGGGCTTTGTAATCTTAATCCCGCCAACACCCAGGGGGTTGCCCTGGGCTGGTATAGGGCTGCCCCGTTGGGGCGAAGTCGTGGAGTAAAACCTGCGCAGTCCAAGTCAGTGCCGCAAGACTCAGTGCCGCAAGACTTTTGCTGGGATGCTAAGGACCAGAGATTTGGTCTTCGAGTTTTGAGAAGACTGCCGCTTTGTCTTGTTCGTATTGGTCTGGATCGCCGCCGCTTTGTTTCCACCGGTCGACTTTGGTGCTTTCGAATCGCAGGGCTTCTTCTGGATTGGCTCGCAAGTAATCCCGCACTTGAACCATTCGTTCGTGGGCGGGATTTCCCAGGACCATCAAAAGGACTCGGTGGGTGGTCTCGCCGTGGCGAGGCTTCTGCAACACCAGTGATTGGTCCAGCCAAACAGGCGTGTCCACGACTCGATAGTTGAGGCCTTCGATGTGCAGGGAGGCTGCGTCGAGGCTGGAAAGGTCCGTGACGAGAGCCACGACATCGATGATCGGTTGGGCGATCAAGCCGGAAATGGAAGTGCTGCCCACGTGGTCAATTTGTGTGACGTGACCCTGGCAGGATTGCAGGAGGCTGCTTCGGGTTTGTTCGAATTCCTGTTTCCACCGGGCATCGTGATGCATGAGCCGAATGGGGGCCGGTCCTTCGGGATCCAAGTCGTCCCACGGCGTCAGGTCGAATGGCGGCGATGTCATGGACGACTCAGGCGAATGAGTGGTTGCGGGAAGAGGAGGACGGAAGACGATCGCCGGCGGTCAATGGGCCCGCCTTCAATGGGCCGGCGATCAATGGTCTGGGGCGGTTCGAAGAGGGGCAATTCATCGCGGGGAGTCGTTGCGGTATAACCCGTGGCAGATTGATGGTGTGGTCGGTGCCGGTTTTGCCCTTGAGGATGGAACGCTTTCCAGCCGGATGGCACTGTCGCAACCGCATTGTTCCAGATGATTCGTATTCAGAGTAGCTGATGACTAACCAAGACGATTCCGCGACCGATTCGCCTGTGCCTCGTGTTGGCGTGATCATGGGCAGCCGCAATGATTGGGACACTATGTCGGCGGCCTGCGAAATGCTGGATCTTCTAGGTGTCGAGCATGAGCGATCCGTCGTTTCCGCTCACCGCACGCCCGAACGCATGTTCAAGTACGCTCGATCGGCCGCGGATCGCGGATTGAAAGTCATCATCGCGGGAGCCGGTGGTGCCGCACATCTGCCGGGAATGGTCGCTTCGGAAACGGTTTTGCCAGTGATTGGCGTGCCGATTCAGAGCCGAGCCTTGCAGGGATTGGATTCGTTGCTTTCCATTGTGCAGATGCCGGGCGGAATTCCGGTCGCGACAATGTCGATCGGTGTGGCGGGAGCGAAGAATGCGGGCGTGATGGCGGCTCGTATTTTGGCGACCCATGACGACGGACTCCGCGGTCGTCTCGAAGCATTCGTTGCAAAACAGCGTGACGACGTGATCGCATCGGCAGAGCTTCCATGAGTGGCAACCAAGCATCCGAAACGGAACAAGCTGCCGTCTCTAAGCAGGTCATTCTGCCCGGTGCCACGATCGGTATGGTCGGCGGCGGACAACTGGGACGCATGTTTGCTATGGCGGCGGCTCGCATGGGATATCGCGTCGGAGTGTTCTGTGGCAGTAGCGACGAACCGGCGGCCGAGGTGGCTGCGTTCACCGTGTGCGGACCACTGACGGATCACTCGGCGATCGAGGCATTCGCAAAGCGTTGCGACGTGATCACGCTGGAGTTTGAAAACATTCCCGCCGACACGATCGCGGCCTGCAGCAAACACGCCCCGACCTATCCGGATGCATCCGTATTGGCGATGGCTCAAGATCGCTGGATCGAGAAAACGACGCTTCGCGAAGCAGGGATTCCCGTGGCCGGATTTGAACCGGTACAGGATCGCGAAACGGCGATTGCCGCTGGCGAAAAGTTGGGTTGGCCGATCATCGTCAAGACTTGTCGAAGCGGCTACGACGGCAAAGGGCAGCATCGTTTGAACTCGCCAGATGACGCTGCGAACGTTGAATGGGCCGGAGCCGAGAGCGGCGGCGATGGCCAACCGCCTTGGGTTGCCGAAGCGTTGATTCCGTTTGAACGAGAAGCGTCGGTGATCGTGGCTCGAACGCTGGATGAGCGGGTCGAGACCTTTCCGGTCTTTGAAAACGATCACCAAAATCACATTCTGGATGAAACAAAACTTCCCGCCGAAGTATCGCCTGAAATGCAAACGCAAGCCCGCGAAATCGCGAAACGGGTGGCGGAGCATTTGGGGTTGGTGGGGCTGTTGTGCGTGGAATTGTTTGTGACGAAGGACGAATTGATCGTCAACGAGGTGGCGCCGCGGCCTCACAATTCGGGGCATGTGACAATCGAAGCGTGTGCGACCAGCCAGTTTGAACAGCACGTCCGTGCGATCTGTGGATTGCCGCTGGGCGACACATCGATGGTCGTTCCGGCGGCCAGCATGTTGAATTTGCTGGGTGACATTTGGGTGGCCGCTGAGTCGAATGGAGCGTCGCCCAACTGGGAAGCGTGTTTGGAGACTCCCGGTGTTGCGTTGCATTTGTATGGCAAGCACGCGGCACCAGCGGGACGCAAAATGGGGCACCTCACCGCAGTCGGAGGCGATTTGCCAGAGGTTTCCGAGCGTTTGCGGTTGGCTCGCGAGCGATTGCTGAACGGGTTGGGGTGAGCTGAGCGGGCTCGACTGAGCAGGCAGTCTTGTCAGAGCGAATGTGAACGAGCTGGTTTGTTCGCTGCGCTTGCGAGGGTTGTTTCGTTCGTGATTTTGGCCCGGAAATCGCGTTTCTATCCCTGCGAAGCCATTGAGAACCCGATTGCGGCGGACTGCTGCGGCGTTTCGCAACAAGTGTTGCAGAATGCTACACCCTACAATCGGAATTCTTGGCGGGTCACCAGCCGTTTGAAGCGGTTTTTTCGTGGAAATTGCAGTTTCCAGAAATAGACTGAGTGGTCTGCGCATGGCTTTTCGCCGTCTCGTCCCGCGTCTTTTCGCCGAGAATCACGATGAACCTGCCACCCGACGCATCCCAGCATCTCTCCTCTGGTCCCCACTCCTTCTCTGAGTTGTCGATGAAGATCTTTTCCACTTTTGGCTGCAAATTGTCGGCCTTGTTGACGTCGGCGGTCATGGCGACCGCGGTATCGGCGGCAGCGCCGCCGGCGACCGATTCCCAATCAGTTTCCTCCGAAGCGACCATTCGCGTCGTCGCTCACACCACGGACGAGGGCGTTCAATCGATCGCAGCTTCGATCCAGCCTGGTGCTGAGGACGCCATGCTTCGTGCGGTACGACAGTCCGCCGGTGACGTCGTCATCGTCGTCGACACGTCGGCCAGCCAAGTGGGAGCTTATCGTGAAGACGCTTTGAAAGCTCTTCGTGCTGCATTGGATTCCGTCAGCGAGCGTGACGTACGCGTGGCTTTGTTTGCCGCCGACGTGCAAGCGAACGAGCTGACCGGTGGATTTGCCGCTCCTGGCGACAGCAATTTGGCATCCGCGACCGCGAAATTGACTTCGCGATTGCCGCTGGGCAACACAAATCTGGTTTCGGTTTTGGACACCGTCCGAGCATCGTTGACCGGTCGTCCTGACTCGCGAACTCGTTCGATCGTTTACATCGGCGATGCCGCTTCGATCGATGCGGCTCAAAACCTTTCGCGTTTTGAGAACCTGATCGATGCATTGCGAAACGATCACATCGCGGTTCACTCGGTCGCAATTGGTCCGACAAAGAACGTGGAAATGATGGGCGTCTTGGCGAATCAAACCGGTGGTGTTCTGGGGGTCGTGGGGACCGACGCAACGCCAGCCGAGATCGCTGATTTGGTCGCTGACGCGGCCGTGATGTCGCCGATCTGGATTTCAGAAATCAAATCGGACGCAAACATCGACTGGGTTCACGGCAACCGTTTGCCGCCTCTGCGATTGGATCGCGATTCGATCTACCTGGGACAACTGAAGTCGTCCGTTGAAGAAGTGTCGATCGACTTGGTCGGTGGCACGCTGAACAGCGACATCCAAATCAAAGCCAACTCAGGCGTGGAGTCGGGCAACCTCGACTTTGCTTTCTTGACCGGTTTAATCGAACAGCACAAAACCGCTCGTGGATTGTTGTTGGCAACCGCTGGTTCGCCGATGCTGCGACAAACGGCTCAAGCGATGACGGCACGTGCTGAATCGTTGGCCAACGCCGCCACCATGGCGATGCAACAAGGCAACATGCGAGGTGCTCGTGCGGTTGCTTTGGAAGCATTGCAAGCTGACCCGAACAATGCGGAGGCGAAGGCTGTCTTGAAGATGGCGACTCCCGAAGGCAAGCGATTGATCTTGCAGAACGGTGACGACAACCCATTCGACGACATCTTTGGTGGCGGCGGTGACGCGGCCTCTGACAGCCCATTCGGTGCAGAGCCCGCCGCTGGGGACGATATCTTCGGTGCCGCGGCTGACGATGCACCGGCAATGGAGGCTCCCGCCACGGAAGCACCTGCTGCAGAAACTCCCGCTCCCGCAGCACCGGCGGTTGACGCCGCTCCTGCAGCTGACGCTGGTTTTGGTGCTGACGACGATGTCTTCGGTGCTCCCGCGGATGTTGCACCAGCGAATCCTGCTCCTGTGAACCCAGCTCCAGTGAATCCCGGGGCAGCCATGGGTGGCGGAGGTCAGTTCAATGGCGGCTTCGGGCCTGTCGTTGGCGACAACGAATTGCGAGAAGACGGTGGCGATTTGTTGGGTCGTTTCGAACAACTTCGTTCACGTGAAGAAGGTCGTCTGCGAGGCGAAGTCCGCGCTCAATTGCGTGAGGCACGTCGCTTGATTCGCCAGGACCCTGTCGGTGTCGCTGGCAGTTTGAAAAGCCTTCTCTCGCGTGTCGAGACGACGCCTGATATCGATCCACAATTGCGTCGTGAATTGCTCGGCCAAGTTCGCTCGGCGATCCAGATTGCCAGTGCTCGTGAAGCCGACTTCCTGGAGCAAGAAGCCAACCTTGAGCAGCTCGCAGCGGGTGCAACCGCATCGGCTCGATTGCTGCAAGAAACCTATCGACGTGAAGATCGTTTGAAGCGTCTGTCGTCACAGATGAATGCTCTGATCGACGAAGGTCGCTACACCGAAGCCGATGGTGGCGTTTCTTTGGAAATGGCAGCCTTGGCTGGTGACACGATCACCGATGACAGTGTTCTCGGACGTCACGTGACCGATGAAACGCTCGCATTGCAAACGTACGCTCGTGACCGTCGTTATCGCGAACTGCGTCAACGCAACTTTGTAGACGCGTTCTCGTTGGTGCTGAAGGCAGCGGTTCCTTTCGTCGACGATCCACCGATCGTTTACCCCGAAGCTGAGACCTGGCAGCGTCTCAGCCGTCGTCGTATCGAACGCTACGGTTCGATCGAGTTGGTTGGCGACAGCGAAACGGAACAACGCATCGAAGCGAGTTTGTCTGATGAGGTCTCATATCCCTTTGTCGACACACCGTTGAACGATGCAATTCGAATCATCAGCGAAGACCGTCAAATTCCAATCCGAATCGACACCTTCAGTTTGGAAGGTGAAGGTTTGTCCGAGGACATCCCAGTGAACATCTCGCTGGAAAACGTTTCGCTTCGATCGTTCCTGCGATTGATGCTCCGTGATCAGAACTTGACTTACATGATCAAGGATGAAGTTCTGAACATCACCACCGTGACCGCAGCCGAAGACAACTTGGTCACCAAGGTTTATCCCGTCGGTGACTTGGTCGTGCCAATCGTCAGCCTTGGTGGCATGGGCGGCGGCATGGGCGGCGGCATGGGTGGCCGCATGGGTGGCGGCATGGGCGGCGGCATGGGCGGCGGCATGGGCGGCGGTGGCATGGGAGGCGGCGGTATGGGCGGCATGGGAGGCGGCGGCGGTATGTTCGTCGTTCCTGATGATGCTTCGCTCCGCTCCAAAGCCAGTTCGTCAGCAACCGCGACTAGCCCGAAGTCATCCGATGCTGATGTGGTCGAAAACATCGACCGTGCGATCCGCCTCGACATTCCAGAAGGAAAGTCGTTGGATCAGGTCTGGTCAGAGCATTTCGCCAGCTGGAAAGTCGAAACCGCTCGGGATCTAACCATTTTGGATCGTCGAGTTCGTGCCACCGTGTCGCAGCTGAACGTGAAGGCTTCGGCAGCAGAAGAAGCCGGTGACAAAGCGGCCGCGAAGAACCATTTCAATGAGATTCGTGCGGTCATCGCAGGTGCCATCTCGGCCGGACACATTCAACCGTGGATGTACCAGGCTTACGCGTTGTCGTTGGCGGCCACCGATGCACCCGATGCCGAAGTCGAGCGGGCATTGCTTTCTGCTGCTGACTTTGCCGAAACACCGGAAGATCTGCTGAACGCTGCAGCTCGTCTGGAAGACATGGGACAGCTCGCTGCCGCGATGAAGCTGTGCCGTCAAATCTCGGCCACTGACGTGGACCGTCGCGAACCTTACGTGATGGGACTTCGGTTGGCAAAACGTTTGGATCAACCTGCCGACTTGGCTTGGGCTTGCGAGGGTGTCTTGGCCTTGGCCTGGAGCGATAAGTTCCAGCCCTTGGTCGAAGAAGCTCGTTTGTTGGCTCGTGCGACTCATCAAGAGTTGCTGGCCGAAGGTGACAGCGAGTCAGCAAAGCAGTTCAGTGAAGCACTTCGTCGTGCCGCGTCTCATGACGCGATTGTGCGAGTGAGTTGGACTGGCGATGCTGACATTGACTTGGCCGTTGAAGAACCATCGGGAACGGTTTGCTCATTGGATTCGCCTAACAGCACCAGTGGCGGCACATTGCTCGGCGACGCCTACCCAGGTGCCGGCGATGATGCCACCGGACAGGTATCGGAAACTTACTTGTGTCCTAAAGGTTTTTCAGGCGAGTACCGCGTGTTGCTGCGTCGTATTTGGGGCAACGTTTCGACCGGCAAAGTCACCGTTGAGATTTTGACTGATGTGGGACGTCCTGAGCAAAAGTTCATTCGTCAGGACATTCCATTGATGGAGCAAAACGCATTGGTGATCTTCGAGGTCAAAGAAGGTCAACGTGAAGAAAAGCTCGCCGAAGCTCAGGTAGAGCATTTGGCTGAATTTGGACGCAATGTCGGTCACGAGATGCTTGGGCAGTTCATTGGCCCAGCTGCCGGTGGTGGCCTGAACAATCAACCCGCCAATGCACTTGGTGACAATCGCCAATTGCTGCAAGAGTTCTTCAGCGATTATCCATCGTTGATCCCAGGAGCAACAGGCGGTGCGATCGGAACCGGCGGAGTGAACGGTGTCAATGGATTCAATCCACAGGGTGGCGTCGGTTACATGCCGGTTATTACTACGTTGCCTGAGGGTGCTTCATTGACCACCTTGGCAATTATCTCCGCTGATCGACGTTATGTGCGAATCAGTCCATCACCAGTGTTTTCTCAGATCAGTGACGTCACGACCTTCAACTTCGTTACTGGCGATACAGGTGCTGGAGGTGGTGCCGGTGGCGGTGCTGCAGGAGGCGGTGCCGGTGGAATTGGCGGTGGTGGTGCTGGCGGCGGAATCGGCGGAGGTGGCGGCGGATTTGGCAACTGAGTTGCCATCGGCCAAACCTATCGGCGATAGATCAAACGCACGTCGTTGTCGAATGAGTCCACGCGGCTCATTCGCAGCGACGTCGCATCGGACAAAGCTTTGATCCCAGGGTCACCGAGTGGGCCGGGGGCTGATCGTCCGCCGATGCATTTGCCAGCGATGAAGGCGTGTACTTCATCAATCTGATCCGCGGCGGCAAAGCTGCCCAGTAGTTGACTGCCGCCTTCAACCATCACATGGGTCATTGCGAGCCCGCGCGGGTTGTCTTTGCTTCCCAGCCAAAGCAGTGACTGCCGAACCATTTCGATTGGATCGGCGGATTCACATTGCCAGGTCTCGACGTCGTGATCCGCCAAGCGTGCGAGATCCGCGTTGGCAATTTGTGGTCCCGCGATGAGCCAGGTGGGCGTCTGCGATGCAGTCTGAACAAGCTGGCTTTGCAGATCGGGTAATCGCGAGCGGGAGTAGACCAAACGAACCAGTGGGCTGGTTTCAGTCTCAGTGTTTGGTTTGTCGGCCGCTGTGACCTTTGCAAGCTCGGACAACCGAACGGTCAGCAACGGGTTGTCGGCAATGACTGTGCCCATTCCTACCGCAATGGCGTCGACGCTGGCACGGAGTTCATGGACGGCGCCACGAGACGCGGGGCCAGTGATCCATTTGCTCTCGCCGGTTTGAGTTGCAATCCGCCCGTCCAAACTCATCGCCCATTTTGCGATGACCCAGGGCATCCCAGTGCGGATGCGTTTGAGATATGCCGCGAGTAGTTCTTCGCCGGCTTCTTTTGCGATGCCGGTGACCACTTCGATGCCTGCGGAACGAAGTCTCTCAATTCCACCCCCGTCGACCTCGGCAAATGGGTCGACGACCGAAACCACAACCCGAGCGACTTTGGCTCGGATCAGTGCGTCCGCACAAGGCGGCGTTTTGCCATGATGACAGCATGGCTCGAGAGACACGTACGCGGTCGCTCCGGTGGCGTCATCGCAATCCGCCAATGCCTCGACTTCGGCATGAGGGCCACCGAATCGTTGGTGGTATCCTTTACCGATGCAGACCGAATCTCGGACCAAAACGCAGCCGACCGGAGGATTCGGTTCAACCTTGCCTCGGCCCTGAGATGCCAATTCGATGGCTTCGGTCATCCAGCGGATATCTTCCGCCGAATGACCATTCGCGGCCGCATTGGTCTCGTTCGGCATCAGTCCATTCCGGGGACCCAGAGCTTGCCGCCACCAGATGCTTCGCCACCCGCTGGTCCCGCTGGGGCAGCCCCGCCACCGTCGCCATCCGGTGTCCATAGTCCGCCACCGGCGGGTTCCTGTGCGGCTGGTCCCATGCCGGGAGCTTGGCGAGGTGATCCGTCGGGATTGATCAGTCCGAGCTGAGCAAGGATTTGCTGCAACCGGCCCATGACCTCAGGATTGTCGCTGTGTTTCTGAACGATCGCTTGCACGGCGTTTTGGAACAGGTCGATCTCTTGTCGACGCAACCGGAGCCCGAGTTCCGCCAGCAACAATGACGCGTCTGACAGTTTGTGTTCCTCAGCGTAAGCCTTGGCTTTGTCCAAGTAGTCGACCGCCACATCGGATTCCGTCGCACGCTGCATCAGGAAAGAATAGGCGATGATTTTGGCACCGATGTAGCGACCTTCGTCGACTGATTCGGTGTCGGCTTCCAGCAAAGCGAGCGATGCCCGGCGGCCGATCGAAGTGGCCGAAATTTGCTGAGCACGCTGGATCAGATAAATCAGGTTCTCAGGGTCCAATTCCGACGGATCGATTCGATCCAAATCGCTGCCGGGGATCTCTTCGAGTTCGTCGCCGGTGATTTTCTTGCGTTCAATTTTGGGAACGTTGCCGATTTCGCAAAGGCGATCAATCAGATTTTCGTCCCGGGCGACCAAGCTGTCTTCGCCTTCGATGTAGCGAATCATTGCGGCGCGAAGCAGAGTTTTGCTTTCGTCGCTGGCGGCATCCTTCAGTGACACGCCGCCCAACATTTTGACGGGCGTCGTCGACAATGTTTCCGGCACGCGTTGGCTGATCAGCTCCTTGACTACCGCGTCCAGGTCGGACTGGTTGTCCGGACGGATCCCGCCAATCTGAGGCGTTGCGATCATTGTCAAAGGCAACTTGCCGACCTCTTCGGCTTCGACCCACTCCACGTCGGGAGCGACTTGCTTCATCAGTTCTTCGACTTGGGCACGCTTGGTTGCGGGCAATCCGATGATTTGTAGGCGAGCGGAACGATCGGTTTCGCGGCCGAACAGGAACACTGCGGCGAGGGCAACTGGAATGTTGTCGGCGGTAAGCTTTTCGCCTTCGCCGAGCACATCGCTGTCCAAGATTTGGAACGCGGAACGAGGTGCGACATCGCCTTCGCGTTTGACTGATTCCAAGGCGTCAGCTGGCAATTCCTCAAAGCGAGTGTTGGCGATCATTGCCATTTGGAACTCATCGATCGACTCGACGTCGGCACTGAGTTCCAGGTGATCGACGGCCAAACCATCAGCATCGGGGCTGGCCATTTGTGACATGGCGAGGAAACGAACACGTTCGTCGAAGCTCAGTTCCTCGCATTGCGACAGCTTGACCAACGTATCAGCCTGAGCCGCGTGGTCGCCTCGCCAAATGGCACAGTTGAGCAATCCAGCCAGGATGGCTGGTTGAAGCGGAGCGGACCGCTGAAGCGATTCGAATTTGGTTTGTGCGAGGGCAACTTTGTTGTTGGCCAGCAACAAGGCGGCTTCGTCGTAGCGTTCACCCCAGTCCGCGTCTTGCGGCGGCGCAATGAGGTTTGGAACGGCTTTGGCGAGCTGGTTGACCGACGGGTCGCCATTGATTTGTTGCAGCACGTTTGCCGCCATTCGGCTGTCTTCGTAGCCGGTCGAAACCAATGCCAACGTGGCGTAAACACGTGAAGTCAGCAAGATTCCGTTGCCTGCCAACGCGTATGCCAGCAGCGAAGCGACGTCTAGAACGAACGAATCGACGGTTTGACCGCTTTCGGTTAGTGCTTCCAGCATCAACTCGGTCGCGGCGGACAAATCCTGACGGAAGAGGGCTGCGGCGGCACTTTGGGTGAGTGCCAACGGGTTGGACGGTTGGAGCCGACGGAATCGTTCCGCGTTTTCTTCCAGCGAGGTGTATTCACGCAAATCCATGAACAAACGGCCGCGAATGGCGAGTGCCCACGCGGCGTCGGGGTGTTCTTCCAGGATCGTGCTCAATCGGTCCAAAGCGGGGACGAGTTGGCCCCCATCGATCATCTTCAGCACACGATCCAGTTCGTGTACGGAATCCTTGCATTTGCAAAACTTGATCTTCTTGCCGCTACCGCAAGGGCATATCGAGTAGGTGTCGATGGACATAAACAGTCGCAATAAATGGAGGCGTGCGGACAGCTTGGCTGCCGAGTGAGCGAGTGAAGCTGGCAACTTACCACGCGGAACGATGTGTCCCAAGATGCGATCTGCGGACGGATTGTCGAGCAAACCAATTTCGCTAGTTTCAACGCATCGCCGAATGCCCGTCGCCAACGAAACGCGTTCGCAATCTGGACCGCCGCTTTCGCTACCGCGAGGGCGGATCGTCTGCGGATTCGTCGGTCGGTTCGGTATCGGTTGGTTCGGCAGACGATCGGTCGAGCCAACCGCGAAGTGGGCCATCCTCGGGGACGGCGAATGATCCGTGTGCCGTTTGACGATCCAGTTCTCGATACCGAATCTCGACCAGCTCAACCGTCTGGTCAAAGTGCTCTCGAACACGCTGGTTGATCAGCATTCGAACTTGGTCGGGCGACAGGCCAAGCGACCGTCCGTTTCGGCCGGTTTGATTTCTAGAGTTTGCGTCATTGTTCCGCTGGGGAACGGCGTCATCGCCGAGCACTGATTGCATCTCGGACCGGCTGAATCGCAGACTCTCGTCTTTTCGAACGGCGGTCTCGAATCGATTGAGCACGCGAGGGTCGGTCGATAGCCGGATGTGATCCATCTCGTGCTGGACCAGCTTCAGATTCCAAAACTGGCTGAGGTCATCCGGACGCCGACGAAACCAAATCGTGTGGTCAACTTTAAGTTCCAATTCGGGGTAGCGAACTCGAACCACGATGCCGTCCTCGTTCCACCACCAACGACAACGGCTGACGAAGTGATAAGAAAGATTGAATCGCGTCTCAGCATCGAACTCTCGATTGATGAAACCGACTGATCGCAAACCGTACATTTTCGAGGGACGCGGGCCGCCGGAGATGAACTGGACCTGCCCCGCGGTAAGCAGCTCGGCAATTTCGTCACTGGGTTCAGGCAGCGAAGACATGGCGATCGGCTCCGCGATCAATTTGTCTTCGTCGATCATGCCCTCCGCGATGTCGAATCGCGAATTGTTCTGAGCGATGACCGATTGATGGTTGCAACCGAGATGCAGAATCAGACTGGCAATCCAAACTTTGCAAAGCCGTCGCCAAGCGGTCTGATTCAGTGCAATCAATCTCGGGACCCGGGGGTGATAGACAACGTGACGTCTTGGCCTTCTCGATTGACAACGATCTCAACCGTCTCGCCAATCTTCAACGCCTCGATTGCATAAGTATAGTCGTAGATGTCTTCGATCTTCTGCGACGCCAGCTTCACAATCACGTCTCCGCCACGAACGCCAGCGGTTTCAGCCGGCCCCCCCGAAGCAACTCCGCTCAGTTTCAGACCTTTGACTTCACCCGCCGCGTAGTCAGGAATGGTGCCCAAGTAAGCGGTCAAACGAGCTCGCGGCACTTCCTCGGTGGATTGGCCTTCGTCGAGTTTGAATTCCGGTACATCGCTCGACATCAAAAATCCGCGAGTCAGCAGACCAAACAAATTCGCGATGTCAGCGTTGCCGTCGTAGTTCAATTTGTCGGGAGTGTCGCGAGGCGTGTGGTAGTCCTCGTGGGCACCCGTGAATCCGGAAAGAATCGGCACTTTGCGAGCCACGAAAGCCGACGCATCGGTTGGCAATCGCGTGCTGGTTCGGTCGAGTTGCAACGCTACACCCACCGGCACATTGCGCCGTTGGACCTCGCCTTCAAAACCTGGTGAGGAGCCAATGCCTTGCACGATCAGCTTTTCTCGCAGTCGGCCAACCATGTCAAGGTTCAGATAGACGGCGACAGCGTCGCCAAGCGATGCCGCATCGGGTGTCATCCCGTGGGCATGAGCCATTGCGATGTCATCTTCGCTGGGTTCTTGAATAGGAGCAGCTGGATACAGAGTGCTAAAGTCGTCGACGAAAGCTTGCGATCCGAACAGTCCGAGTTCCTCGCCACTCCACGCCGCAACCATCAGGTCTCGTTGCATCTTCACGCGACCGGAGTTCCGTTGGTCGACGAGGTACTGAGCGATTTCCAGCATCGCCGCGACACCGCTGGCGTTGTCATCCGCACCCACGTGAACTTGGTTTTCCTCGTCTGATCGGGCCAATGAGTTGCTGCCTCCGCCGCGACCGAGGTGATCGATGTGGGCACCCACCATCACGACCGGGAATTGGATGTCGTCAGTGGGCTTTGCTTCTGATTCGGCAGGCAAGCGAGCGATCACGTTTCGGCCCGTGCCGGTCCGGCGATTGATCTCAATCGAAGCATTGACCGAGATCCCCGACATGGGAATTCCCATCGCCATTTTTCCATCGTCGAGATGGGATTGCAGTTCTTTCAAGTCGTGTCCGCCGGCCCGAACCAGCTTGGAAGCGACTTCGTTGCTGATTGAAATGGCAGCCAAGCTGACTTGTGCTTGGGAAGCATTGGCGTCGAAGCGAATCACATCGCGTTTCACTTGGCTGGTGGGTCCGGCAACGAAGATGATTCCGCGGGCACCCAAATCGCGAGCGATGGTGGCCTTTCGACGTGGGTCGCCATAACGTGCCATGCGTTGACGTTGCTCGGCCGAGATGTCTTGAGGCAAGTCGCGTAGAACGAGAACCCAACGGTCCGCGACATTCAAGTGAACGTAGCTGTCGTATTCATCGTTCTCATCATCGCCAGGGACCTGCAATCCGTATCCGGCGAAAACCACTTCGCCCGATTCGATGTCGCCGGTTTGCGAGAAGGAAAGTGGTGTCCATGACTCGGTCAATTCCGCATCGATCGCTGCGGAGTTTCCACCGGGCGATGAGGTGGTGATTGTCAACTCGTTGGCCAGACCCAGCGATGATCCAGCAGGGAATTCGAAGTCATGGAAAAACGTTCCGTTTTGTCCCGCGGGAACAAAGCCGAGGCTTTCCAGGTAAGCAGCAACATAGGCGGTCGCTCGCTTCTCGCCCGGCGTTCCCGTCAGTCGACCTCCAAGTTCCGGACGAGTCAGGTAGTCAACGTGTCGCATGACATCGCCCGGACGGAACTCTGGTGCCGTGGCGGTTAGATTCGATCGTGCTAGTGAGGCATCTTTATCGGCCGAGCTGTCACTGCCTGACTCGGTCAGCCCCAAGCGTTTGCGGGCGGTCTCGACATCGAAGTCGGCCAAGTAAATTTGTGAAGTGCTTTTCTTGGGTTCGCCATCTTCCATCACAATGTCGCCGTTGCTGTCGACAACGCGTGTTGTCGTCCAAGACAGCTGGTTGCCGTTGGGAAGAAAAACGGGCAAGCCATCAAAGCCTTCCGTGGTGGTCAGGCGGACTGGCTCGCCTTCACCGTCGGCGCGGACCAAGTACAGTTCGAAGTTCGCGAATCCGTGTTTGTTGGTAGTGAAGACCAAGAACTCTCCGCTTGGGTGATAAAACGGTGCCCAGCTCATCGCGTTGATTTCGGTCAATCGTTGGACATCGGAACCGTCCGTTTTCATCGTAAAGATTTCTGCGGTGGCACCATTGGGAGCGAACCGCCGCCAGCAAATTCGCCGGCCATCGGGCGAGAAGAAAGGGCCGCCGTCGTAGCCCGGTTCGCCGGTCAATCGTTTCACGTTCGAACCATCCGCATCCATGATGTAGAGATCGATCATGAAGGCGGGATCGCGTTCGAACTGTTCGCGTTCTCTTTCGGTCAGTTCGCGCGAATAGGCGGCTCGATTGGATGCGAAAACGATTTGCTTCCCGTCCGGGCTGTAGCTGGCTTCGGCGTCGTAACCCATTGCGTTGGTCAGTGCCGTCAAACCCTTCGTCGTGCCAGATTCGATTTGGTCCAGCTCAGCGGCGTACAGTTCATAGTTTGGGTCGTAGTCCCACGAGTAACGCCGAGATTTGCCGGAAGCGCGAAAGTCGAGTTCTTCCTGTTGCAACTTCTTTGATTTTTCGTCGGCGTGAGTGCTGGCGAACAACACTTTTTCGCCGTTCGGGTGAATCCAACCACACGTTGTTTTTCCGAAACCGGGTGAGACACGTTGGATATCGCCCGTTTCGAGATCAGACACGTAGATCTGGTAAAACGGATTCGATGGATCTCTTTCGCTTTGGAACACCATCCGGGTTCCATCCGCACTGAAGTAACCTTCGCCGGCTCTTCGACCTTCGAACGTCAATTTGCGGACGTTGGAAAGCAAGTCGGATTCGTCTTGGGCGATCGCGAAAGCACTTCCGCTCAATAGCAGTGCAAACGCAATGAGAAGCCGGAGTGGCGACAGCGTTGCCAGAAGCGTTTTCAAAACCGATGAATCGCGGGAATCAAACATGGCGGCGATCGAGTCTGCAGTGAAGTTGGTGCGGGGGAAGGCAAAGGAAGGAAAGCGAGTGAGCCTCGCTTCCGAATCAACTTAGCAGTCCTTTCGCACCCCGCAAACAGATCAACCCCTCACTCCAATCACGAAACAGTTCGACGCGTTGTTCCGGCGTGTCGAACACGCGGACTTGGCTGCGGTTGTGACGAATGTCTTCGTGAACCAAACCGTATAGGTTATGGTAAACCGGTTTGGGATCCGGTTGGTCGTCGGGAGTTTGGAGATCGACGCGGGCCCGAACCTCAAATCGGAATAGTTGTTGCCAGCCGGGACGCTGTACCGCGACCAAACGCACGCCGCTAAGCGTCGCGGTCGTGCCGAAGTACCCATTTTGACTGAGGTGTCGGCGAATGGATTGCTCCATTTCGCGATCGCCACACCACCCATCCCACTTGGATTGAAGTCGTTGCCACCAAGAGGTCATGAGTGTCTCAGAGGTAGGAAGAATCAGTTCCCGTCAAACAATTTGAGATCTGGTTTGCCGGTTTTGGTAGAACTGTTTGGGGCCGTCAAGTCTTTGCCGGACGATGCATCGGCGTGCGACCCTTTCAGGATCGATGGGTGCGAGTTTGCTTGGCGAGCCCGCTGACCTTCTTCCGCACACGCGGCGATGACCTGCGTGACCGAGTCCAATGATCGGCGTTCCGAGTCGGGATGGCTGCGATCGATTCCGCCGACGACCAAGATCATGTCGTTGTTGCTCGCTTCGGCATGAGCCCACTGGATCGCGCGGCTTGAATCCGCAACCAATCGCATGGCGGCAACGTCTTGAATTCCATCCAAAACACCGTGGCTCATCGACAGGAAGTTCGCTTTGTCCTTGTCGGCACAGGTCAGGACGCAGTGGTCGGGCATGGATTCCAATAGACGTCCGTATTGCATAAGCGTTTCCGCGTCGTCGTTTTCGCTCACGGACAACACGCACCAGAGTTTGGGACGTTTGGAGTTGCTCACATTGGACGAGCCATGCATTGGCAACGTCATCGGGGTGGAGCTGGCGGGAGTATGCAACAGTTCTTTGCGAGCCGCTTGCAGGGCGAACTTGACTCGTTCGGGCGAACCGCCGATGTCCAGACGGACCATCGGATTGTTTTGATCGGTTTCCCAGTCGCCGCTGGTGATCGCTTCGAATCGTCCAGGCAATTCGCGAAGTTTGCAGAGAGATTCTGCAATCTGTGGCAATGGGTTTTCGGTCACGACACCAACGGCTGCAGCAGCGGCCAAGCATTCGGCGAAGTGCCCGCGGCCGACGAATGATTCCATCACGGCAGCTCGTGATTCGTGCCGCAACATGGCGGTCAGTGTTCCGTCTTCGTGCGAAATCGTTCGAAGCGATACGTCGGCTCCGTTGTCGACACCGTAGGTGACAACTTCGATGTTCCGCGATTGAGCCGCCGAGTGAGCAGCTGAAACGGCGCGTTGGTCGGATTCAGGAACGATCAACACACCGCCCTGCCCCGCCAATTCAAAAGCACATTCGATCGGCGAAGGACCAAAATCGTTTCCGCCCATCTCGCGTCCAGTCACAACCACGATGTCCAGTTCGACTTGGTCGTAGGCGCCCAAACGCAGTTGAGCGGAGTCCATTTCCGTGATGCTGACCGCGGCTCCCGCATCGACCGCGTCTGACAAAGCATCGATCAGCGATGCGCCGTTGGTGACTTTGGCGGTGCCGGCTTCCGCGACAACGGAATCACTCGAGCCAAGGTCCGTTTGGTAGGCAACACGACAAGGAATGTCGCGAAGAACCGATGCGGTGAGGAACGAAGTGACGGTCTTTCCCGCGGATCCAACGATTCCGATGGTGATGAGTTTTTGGTCGGGACGATCGGTTTGATTGGATCGAATTTCCGCCAACGCACGATCGGTGTCCGCCACGATCGCTTGCGGAATCGGTGCGGGAAGAATTTGCTCTGTGAGAATGCCTGCGGCACCTCGAGCGAGTGCTTGCGAGATCAGTTCAACCGGGCAGTCGTCGCCTAGGCGATACACGACCAATTGTCCTGGTTCGCAGGCCTCAGGTGATTTGGCGATCGAGGTGAACTCGATGTCCGAACCGGAGAAGAAACGGACCTTCTTGAGCAAACCAGACAAACGAGTCGTGCTGGCATCACGTTTGGTTGCGGATGAATCGGAGGTTGCCGATTCATTGTCCGTCGCAGCGGCCAACTTCGCCGTTCGCGATTGAATTTGTTCCGTAGCCGCTGATTTCTGCACTCGGCGAACCGTTTGGACGCCGGTGCCCGAGGGATCGGTCCACTTCACCGCTTCGTGTGGCGGAAGAGAAGATGAGCCGAAAGATGACCGGAAAGTTCCGCCCGGTTTCGTTTGGCTCAACCATTGATCGATTGCGTGACGCATCTCGTCGCCTCCTTGCTGACGTGAATGGATCGTCTTGGTGCTTCTTTGTTCACGCGAATCCAGTTTCACGCGAACCCAATTCCTGGAAAGCACACTTCTTGGGAAATCCTTTCCCAAGACTTTCGTGGCCGAAACTTTTTATCTCGTCCACGGAGTCAAATTGTTCCCATCCTTGAAAATCAGTCAAGGTCGAAAATCATTTTGTTGATCCGGACGGATTCCCGGTGGGATGCTTCCCAGCCCGATTCGCGGGAAGGCTACAATGAAAAGAGTCAATTCACTGCAATGGAAGGTAGCAACATGGCCTCACAAGCGAACAATTCACGCCGTTTAAGCGTCAACGCGGCGTTTATGCAGGACATTAAGAATGACAATCGCGATCTGAAAATCTTGATGGATCGCTTGGCTGTTTTGACGCATCCGCGGGAGGCGGCTGCGAATCACTGGTCTGAATTGATTCAGCTTTTCAGTGATTTGAATGACCAATTGGCTCTGCATTTTGGTTTGGAAGAGGCTTACGGGTACTTCGACCAAGCCTTGGATGCAGACCCAGAGATGTCGATCGCGGCTGAAGAGCTGCGTGGTCAGCACGCTGTTTTGTTCGAAGATTCAAGACACTTAGCCGAAGCGGCTGCGCACGCGTGCACCGGAGATGCGCCAATCGAAGGTGTCACTCCCGAAGTCACCACCGCGCAGGAAAAGGTTCTGGTCCGGTACGACTCATTTGTGAAACAGTTTCACGAGCACGAGGAAGCGGAACTGAAGTTGATTCTTGATGCTCTGGACGAAGACTTGGGCGTTGGCGACTGAACGGCGGTCGAAGGTCGAACGAAGTTGCACCGAATTTCTACCCTTCGATGAGGGACAGGCATGTTGATTCGAGTTGGGCCTTTTCCAAGTGCATGCGGTTTAGCGATCGCGTTCACTCTGCTGTTCTCGTCTTCCGTCCTGGCTCAGCAACAAGCGGAGGATGCTGCTCGTGAAGCATTGAATGCCAGCGGACTCAATGATCGTTTTGAAAACGTTCCGCGGGTTCAGTCATCAAACAACGCAGCGTTACTCGATGTCGCCCCGCCGCTAAGTTACCGTGTTGCACAGCAGGCTTTCTTTCGAGGTGATATCACTCGAGCGATTGCAATCCTGACTCAGCTTCAGCAGCAAACAACGCCTCGCGATTTTGCGCGACATCAGTTGGGACAAATTCCCATTCGAACGTTGCTGGGTGAATGCCATCTTCAAGCGGGCGATTTGACGACCGCAGCGGAACACTACGAAGCTGCCTTGCAAGTCGTCATTGATCGCCCCACATTTCTGTCCGGGATTCAGTGGGGAGTTTTAACTGCTCCCACAAGTGAAAGTGATCCTAACCGGGGTTCTGTTCGGAATCGAGATTTTCCGAGAAACCGACGCCCACCATGGGAAGAGCTTCCAAATCCGCTCACTCGAACCGAATTGAACCTATGGCAATCGGCTCGCAACGTGCCGCTGGTATTGTTGCGACGGTATCTGTTGGCAGGGGTTCCCGCAGGCACTTGGACCATCTCTGCTGAATTGCCGGAAGATATTGATCAACGTCGCGGGTTGGATATTGCGGAGACACTGCGGCAATTGTCGGTTGCCGCTTATCGCTTGCGCTGGTTGCGAGGTCGAGAAGCTTTGTTGCAAGACGCGAATGCACCACGCCTGCTCGCGGCGACGGTGCCACCGGGGGTGCTGGGGACGGATCGGCGATTTCATGCGGCGGGCACGTTGGTCACATCCTCTCGAACGGCTTTGCGTTTTTACGCCGGCGATGATTCTGACATTCAATTGTCCGAACCATTGGACCAAATTTCCGGTGGGTTCCATGTGCTGACGCCCATCGCTCGTCTAACCCGTATGCGTTCACTTGGAAATCGCTGGTGGTTGAATCGTCAAATCGCCGAGGGGCAGTTGCCGTTGCCGGCTGGGCAGGCGGCCGTCGTGCTGCCATCCCCACAAGACTTGGAAGAATTCGTCGCAACCGCCGTATCGACATCCGAGATCGCTTTCGCACTCTTTCAATTTCAACTTGCGATTGAGAGCTATGAACTTGCGTTGGAAGAAATCGATCGCTGGGATGAGACCTCCGCCTTCGCGGCACAGCTCGAGACCGAATTGACCGCTCGATCGGAATTTCTGCGGACGGAAGCCCCCGCGATCGCGTTTCAGTTACGTATTTTGGCGGCGAGAGCTGCGTTGTTGGCCGGCCGTCCCGCTGCGGCGCAGAGCCATCTGGCTTTGGCGGAACGCTATCGTCGATCACGCCGCTTGAATTTCCCGCGGTCGACTGCGATGGCGCGTTGGCTACAGCTTCAGGCTGGTATCCATGATCTGGTTGACTCTGCTCAATTGGACCCGGAGCAAGCCAATGAAATCAATCTTCAAACATTGGATGAGCTGAAACGCTTGCGTCACGTTTGGAACGAGACGCTCAATCAGAGTCAGATGTTTGCTCGTGGGATTCAGGAGAATGCCCAGCCCAATTCTGAACGCTCCATCACACATCCGATCGGTTACCGTTTCTCACGACTTCGCGACGGAGGAAGAAATCAACTTCCGGTTGCAACTAGAAGCCAGCGATACCAAACGCATTGGAATGAATCGCAAGCGGGACGAGATCTGATGTCGTTCGATCAGTTCTGTTTCGGACTGGACTGCGATACCTGGACGGGATTGGGAATCGAACTTGCCGCCGCGGCAGAGGAGGATGAGCGAGTCGCCGCTCGGATGGATGAGCATCACGCATCTTTGGCTCGGAATTCATTTGGTGAGCTACCAGCCATCACGGATTTGCGATCCGCGCTTCGTCAGGTATCGCATAACGACGAGTTGTTGCTAAACGACTTCTTTCCGAATCGCGATGAGTTGGTCGAAGCGTTGCAGTCGCTGATTCCTTCCATGTCGATCAACCCAAATGCATTGGGACTGGAGGCTGCGATTTTGCACGAACGATTGCAAGGTCAGTTGGCGGACTTGGCGTTTGACCAACTTGTATTGCCTCGAGTCGAACCACCACCACTTCCTCTCCGCAACGGCCGGCCGGATTGGCGTGAGTTGCCCGAAAACGTCGCGATCGTCTCGTTTCATCTAACCGATGATGAATTGATCGGGTCGTTGGTGCATCGCGGTCAGGCAAGTCATTGGGAAGTGGAGGAAGCTAGCGAGCTTCGTCAACAAAGCCAGCGTTGGGTGACGCAAATTTTGAAGTCGCCAACCTTGGTCGATGAGATCGTAAACGAGCCGGTGCGCCAACGCGTGCAGCAGATGGAATTGGACCTAACGCGACGTTTGTTTCCTCCTTTGTGTGGGATCGATCATCCGGAGATCAAATGTGTCATTGTGGTTCCGAGTGGATTCTTGTGGCAGTTCCCGTTCGAGGAACTGGTGGTCCAATTCGAAGAGAACAACGAAACGTTGCGTTGGAAGGATCGATACTCGGTTGTGTACGCTCACACCGTTGGGACGGCGATGCGAATGGGAACGTCGAGTCGGCATCCCTTCACTCCGGATGAATCGGTCCCAGTGGTGACGTGGGCGACTGGCGAGCCAAAAGAATTTCCTTCGTTGGATCAGGATCCACCGGAACAGTTGTTTCCAGGACCCTGGGCGACTTGGGGTGATGCGGTTTGGTGGGGGAACGCCGGTCGAAACCTCCTGGCCGCCCACGATGCTGACACTGCGCTCTCTTCCGGTCCTGCCGGTTCGCCGACTCGAGGATTGGAGCCTTGGGATCAGCGGCTCGTGCAGATCGGGAACAAAAACTTGCAGAGCCTGGTGAACCTCAGTTCGCAGTTTCCGGAGCTGAGGAAAGTGTCCACGGTATTCCACCCGGAAATCCAGAATCATTTGTTCGTCCAAGCGAGCCGTGGTCATGCAGCGGGACTGGAAGACCTGGTGATGTCGCGGTTGCCGTTTGTGCCTGAAACCAACGAGCTACTGATGGAGGAGCTTTCGATGGAACTCGGGCACGTTCCTTTTTCAGAAGCTTGGAATCGTTCCGCGGAGATCCTTCGAGTGTCAGAATTTACTTTCCCAGAGGGGGTGAATCCTGTACCCTTGAGGGAAGATGCGGGGGGATTGTCCGGCAATCACCCACTTGTGCAGACTCCCTACATCCATCTCCCCTTTTCTGGCCTCTGAAGTCACTGGAGTTGAAAATGAAGGCGACGCGATTCGATGCTTGGTTTGGTGTTCGATATTCGATGGGAATATTTCTTGTCGGTGCGACTTGTTGGGCGGCAACCGGGATCGATTCCCAGGCAGCCGGTGCAGATGCGGATTGGTCTGCCAAGTTGGTGGACGCTTCGTCCGCGGGCGATGTCGCACTTCGTGAGCAGCTGCTCGCCAATCCTCCCGAAGACTCCGAAGTTCAATCGTTGGCCAATGCTCTGAAAGGGCAAATGAAAGACGCTAATGGTCAGTGGGTGTCGATCGATGAAACGATCAAAGACGTCAGTCGTGCCAATCGAGTGACTGAATACGAGAGCCGCCGCGACTCGATGGAAGACACGGCCGCCGATCACTGGCAACTCTCGCGCTGGTGCCGCGGGCAGCGTATGCCCGGTCGAGCTCGTGCCCATGCGTTGCGAGTGACTGAATTGCAACGCAATCATGTCGCGGCACATCGCTATCTCGGCAACGTTCAAGTTGGGGATGCTTGGGTGCCGGCGGAAGAGGCCGTTCAACAAGAAAAAGAACTTCGCGAGACGGAACGAAACCTAAAAGCCTATTCCCCAAAGATTCACGCGATTGCAGAGTTGTTCAATTTGAACGACTCCGGTGTATTGAAGAAGGCTCGCAAACAATTGACGCGGATCGACACGCCAGACGCTATCGATGCTGTTTTGTTAGAAGCATCCAATGGATCGGATGAATTCGCGGTCGCAGCCGTGGACTGGTTGAAAAATCGAGAGGAAGCCGACGCCGCGGTCGCACTTGCCCGGTTGGCTGTGTTTGATCAGCGGAGAGGACTTCGCGACTTGGCGACGCAGTCGTTGAAGGAAGTCGATCCAATGTTGTTCGTTCCTTCCATGTTGGATTGGTGCCAAGGAACCATTGAATCAACTCACAGTTTGGTCTTCAACGAAGGGGACCAGTCCTACCAAGTCGTTCGGCAATATCGCCGAGAAGATGCGGAAGGTGTGAAGGTTTTGGATTCCGTCACGCAAGTGTTTGCTGTGCAAGGTGGTCAGGCCAATGGTGGTGTGATTGCTAGACGAGACGCGGTGGAGAGTCTGCAGACAGAGAGTGCTCGCGATGCGAGTGTTGTTCGCACCGAAGCGGAGCGATTCAATGAACGCAGTCGTTTCCTGCAAAGTCGCACCGCTGCCGTGATCCAACAGCTTGATTCGAGCTTCAGTGGCGAACAGTCTGCGGAAAGCATTCGGGATTGGTGGTACGCCTATCGCGGTTATGGTGACACGGGAATTCCACCGGTTGAACGCCGATTGGTACGCAATGTTGCCTATCGTGCCGTGGGTAATGCAGCTCCGATCGGATCGTCGCCGATTCGAGTTCGAGCCCTGTCGAAAAGCTCGGGCAGCCAAAAAGGGGATCCTTCGGAGCCGCAGCAGTCTCAGGAACCTCAAACGTGGGCACAAAAACGAGCCGCTGCCGTTCCACAGGCGACGATTGGTGTTTACGTCCGTCCAGCTGCGGATTGTTTGGTGGCCGGAACGCTTGTCTGGACCGATCGCGGAATGCGGCCCGTCGAAACCTTGCGATTGGGCGATCAAGTTTTGAGCTGTGATGTGCGAACGGGGGCTCTGAGCTACCAAAGTGTTCTACGGCAAACGGTCCGTGAACCAGAACCGCTGACAAAAATCCAGCTCGGTAGCGATGAAATTGTCGCTTCCAAAGGCCACCCATTCTGGGTCGTTGGACGCGGTTGGACGACGACGGAGCAGCTTGTTCCCGGCGACGCACTGCATGGTGCTGATGGAGTGGCAGTGATTGATTCGCTCGCTCCAGCGAAGACCGACAAGACCTACAATCTGGTTGTGGAGCAGACTCACAGCTACTTCGTCGGTAAATCCCGAATCCTGTCACACGACGCAGAAGTGGAACGGCCAGACGGAATCGCGATGCCCGGCGTCGCTCTTTAGGTCAACGCTTCTGATGAATCAGCGTGAATTTGTTCCGCTGGTTGATGATTGAAAATCTTCTTCGCCGCGATTCGATGCTTTCGAGTCGCGGCGATTTTTGTTGGGTGTCAGCCGGTTTGCACCCTTTTCTAACTGCAAACGATACCTCGGCGGTCCGGAGTTTCCGTTGACACCCGGGGTCGGCATTTGATAACTGAAACTTGAGCTAAAAAATCATTCATCACTGGTTTCAGGAAAATCCCGTTGTTTCAACGGTCTGCCGTCTCTGCGAACGCTTCACCCAACCCTAGTGGTTCGGGGCGTTTGCGCGTGCACTTTGCCAGTGAAAACGAGCAAATGCGCCACGCGTGCCGCATGCTGTTGATCACGATGGTGTGTTTGGTCGTTCCCTCAATGACCGGATGTCGAGGACGAGCCAAGCAAGAAGTTTACAGCCAGAAAATGGCTCGTGAAATTCGGTTGCTGGAAGACCAGCTCTATGAAGCCGACTACGAAAATCGCGTTCTGATCGAAAAGTTGAGACGGGCAAAGGCCGCCGCTGCAGCAGCGGCAACCAGTCCGCCACCTGCCCAACGTCGAACTCCAAATCTCAGCCAAGGTTTATCGAAACCGAGCGTCATCGATACGAAGCGGCCACCAGAGCCGGTCGTGGATCCCGAACCGAATTCGTCGCAAAACGATGCTGGAACATCGGACGACTTCGATATGGGGAGTGGTTTGGAGGATCCTGAATTCATCGATCCGGGCGTGCCTGACAAGTTCACGCCACGGGACCAGCCGCTGTCGGATCCCGATGATCCGCCATCGAGTGACTCAAGTGCGACACCCGGAACGGAGGACATTCCGCCAGGTACAAAGAACCCATTGGATACGCCGTTTGATTTTGGAAACGGCATGGACCTTGATTCGATGATCGATCCGGGGGAACCATTCATTCCGGATACCGATCCTGGAACATTGCTGCCCGCTCCAACCCAACCTGTTCCTCCAGGACCAAACGACTTGAAGTTTGATCCGGTCGTTCCGGGCGACCCTGTGCCACCAAGTTCCCCGTCGGGACGTCCTGACAATCCGCCGGGGCAGATCGAATTGCCAGCCGGTTTGGGAATGCTCGGTGGTCTTGGCAAGGTCAACGGAGCACCGGAGAAAATCGAGCTCTATGCCGCGAAGCTTTCGGTGAACGAAAAGAATTCGTTGCCTCGTTTTGTGAGCGATACCACGTCGACGCAGGAATCCGCAACCAATCCAGACTACCCGCCCACCGAAGGAATCGATGTCGTTGTTGATTCGTTGGATCAATACGGACATGGGATCGCATTGATCGGTGAGTCGCACGATCCGCTGACCAAGTTGGCATCGTCGGAAAAGCCTCGGCCGAAGGCGATGCCTGCGTCGCTTGAGCAAACCTTTTTGAGCGTTGTTGTTTTGGATGCTTCCAAGACTGGCGATGACGCGAAGCTCGGACGTTGGGACTTCGGTCCTGACCAACTGGTTCGTTTGCAGCAAATGTCGGCGGTTGATTTGCCACGAGAGTCACTGCGAATCCCCATTCGATGGAAAGACAAACAACCCGCCGGCGAAAAAGTGGTGGTGTTCGTGCGTCTGAAGCAGGGCGAACGTGATGTCCGCTGCGACGTCGAGATGGATATGCGATCCAAAGCATCCGTCGCGGGTTGGTTGCCTCGACGCTAGTGAATTCGTGCAGTTTGTTGATCCAGTTATTAATGCTGCTTTCGCGCACCGCATCTCTCCCGAAACGGAGGTCGTGCAGTTTTTTGATACCGGTTTTCGGCAGATTTACACACGACGTACCTCTCCCGAAACGAAGTT
>NZ_DDGH01000033.1:36296-98618 GCF_002337565.1 Rhodopirellula sp. UBA1907
AAACTGCACGACCTCCTGCGCGGGCGGGGTTCGCAAGACGTCACGAACACAGCAAATAAAAAATGCACAACCTCTAGCAGCCTGTTGATTTAGTCGTATACCGAGTGACAACAATTAGCCGATGGGCGTTAGCCGAATAACACTTACTTTAGATTGAGTCTTCAGCTGCGATAATCTTGGCACAGTTTTTGCGCATCCAGGCTTCCTTTCTCAAAAAGGAGCCATTTTGGCATGAACGATTCCGAGCGAAGCATGGAAGACGACCAGCAGTTTGACCGTTCCTTCAAGCTGCTGCAGCAGCTTGTCAACTTCGAAGATGCGAACGAGCTTTTTGCCCAGCGAGCTCACACTGTTTACACCGCCTGCGTTGTCCTGTGGATGCTCGTCTACCAGCGTCTCATGCCAGATGCCTCGCTCGAAAACGCGGTGAAACATCTGCTCGACACTCGGCCGAGCTATCTTCCCGAGAACAAACGACTCGACGAAAACACGATCTCGAACGCATCGGGTGCCTACAGCCGAGCGCGATCTCGACTGCCTCTAGAAGTCGTTCGCTGGTTTGCCGAGGAAGTCAGCTCCGGCATCATTTCGGCCACCGAGCCTACATTCAACCAACAACGCGTGTTCCTGATTGACGGAACCACGATGGCTCTTGCACCGGAAAAAGAACTCCAACAAGCGTTTCCACCGGCAAGCAACCAACTCGGCGAAGGTATCTGGCCATGCGCGTTGCTAACCGTCTTTCATGAACTCGCCAGCGGCGCTGCAATGCTACCGCAAGTCGGACCGATGTACGGGCCCGAGGCAGTCTCCGAGACGCAACTTGCTCGCCAAGGTTTTGAGCAGCTTCCCGAGCACTCGATCATAATGTCCGATGCGGGCTTCGGGATCTTTGGAGTCGCGTATGAAGCCATCAATGCAGGGCACGACATTTTGCTGCGAATGAAGAAGGCTAACTTTCATTCGCTGCAGAAGAATGCCGAGCTGATTGAGCAATCCGAACATCACAAAAGTTACCGACACACGTGGATACCCACGAAGAAGAATCGCCAGACCCAGCCGGAGTTGCCCGCGGATTGCCAGTGCGATGTCTTTCTGCACGAGGTCAAGGTTACCGACTCGCTGACGCTTTATCTGGTCAGCACGCTGGCCGACGAAGCTTTCACGTTGGCCGCATTATTTGAGCGTCGCTACGATGTAGAAACTGACATTTGCAACTTCAAGGTGGTGATGGATGCCGAGAATATCCGTGCCAAGAGTGTCGACACATTCATGAAAGAACTCTACACGTCAGTCGTGGCTTACAACCTGACCAGTCAGCTTCGTATCGAAGCGGCCGCCATGGAGGAAGTTCCGCCGCGTCGAATGAGTTTCAAGCGAACGTGGACCACCTTTCAGACCTTTTTGTTGCGACACATGCACACCGAGCCTAGCCAGTGGCGCGAGGCCTACCGAACCGCCCTGGCGATCGCCCGCAAAGACAAGTTGCCAATTCGAGGCAAACGCAGCTACCGACGCGAGGCGTACCGCAAACGGCCCAAAGACGCGCAATTCGAAAAGCGAAAGAAACCACCGTCAAAGCTAAAAGACTCGGATCTAAAGTAAGTGCCATTCGGCGTTAGCCCCGGTTGGCGTCTGACTAACCGCCGCTAACGCGGTGCCGCTCATTAAATCAACAGCCCGCTAGTGTCCGAGGCAGTACCCTCTGAGCTTCTTACTTTGCGTTTGTAAAAACGTGACGATTGTGCGGGTTGGATCGATTGTTGAAATCGGCTCTTTGCAACCGCCGCAGAATTTAGTGCGACGGTGTCGGGCTGTAGCGGTCGAGTTGTGGAGGATGACCTAGGTTTGAAAGTCGTCTCTGTACCGATTTTCTCCAGTCAACTTGGTTATTCCCATGGGCATGAACTCCATCGATCCCGCCATGGACCTCAGTTCATTACCAGTCGTCCCAGTTTTCGTGATGATGGCTGCGCTTTGTTTGGTCATCGTTGTGGTCTATGGCTTTTCGATGAAGTGGAGCCTTTCCTTAGCGGGTTGTGGTGAGCACAGTTTCGCGTGGTCGTTTTTTGTCTCGATCGCTGCGGGCATGGCGAGTGGGGTGGTTTCTGTCGTCTGCGTCTTTGCTGCTGACTCAATCCCGCCGTATTTGCCATTCATACTGATGTTGGTCGCTTCCATTCTGACGGTCTCCGTCATGACGCAAAGTGGCCCCATCTCAGCGAGCGTCGCCTACATCGCCTTCATGGTGATTGGAGGATTTGGAATGGTTCTCAGCGTAGTTGTGCTCGCGGTCGTATCTACATCATTCATTGACATGGACGAGTTCGCGAAAATGGCTCAGTCGATGGATCCTGAAATGCTGCAGAACGCAGAGACGACCAGCGGAGAGGAAGATATGTGGGCCAACATGCCCTCCCAGTTCGACAATGCATTCTTCGAAAGTGAAGAAGCGGTCAGCGAGGTCAGTGCTTCGAGTCAAGCAAGTCGTGATAAAGACGAAAGTGGATCGCCTCAGCCGTACCACAGTGAGCGAATCGATGCCGGATCCCACGATCCACACGCTCCACGGAAATTAAACCCGAACTCCGTCCAGGTCAATCCGTTCGTTCAATAGAAGACGCCAACATAAGTGTTGGCCTTCTTTCAACAAAACGATCCGTGCGCGCTTCGCACAACGGCGTCCACATTGCTTTCCCCGTTGATTGCCAAACCGTCGATTGCCATGTCGCGTGTGGAAGAAGCGTTAGCTGAACAAGGCGTCGATCGGTCGACCGTCGCGAACCAAGGTGATGGGGCGTCCGGTTTCGCTTTCGAATTCCATTGTGGGATCGATTCCCAAGTTGCGATAGAAACTGGCCGCGACATCATCGGGTGTGATCGCTTCGTGTCGGGGACCTGAGGCGGTGTCGTCGCTCTCTCCGATCACCTGGCCACCACGCACATTGCCGCCTGCCATCAGCATGAACATGCAACGTGGGTAGTGGTCTCGACCACCTTCAGCACTTCGGTCGTTGATCTTTGGAGTGCGGCCAAATTCACCGGTGACGAAGACCGCTGTGGAGTCGAGAAGTCCGCGCTGTTCCAATCCAATCAACAGGCCGCTGAGTCCCGAATCCAATTTTGGAAGCTGTTGTTCCTTCAGCTTGGTGAAGTTGTCTTGGTGCGTATCCCATCCACCCAATTGCAGCGACACAAAGCGCACGTCGGATTCGATCAGACGCAATGCAAGCAGGCAGCTTTGGCTGAAGGCATCGTCCGCGAATTGCTTTCGCATGCTTTCCGGTTCGCGTGAGATATCGAAGGCGTCGCGGGCCCGTGACGACGTGATCATCGCATAGGCTTGTTCGCCGAAGCGGTCCAATCCTTGAAGCAACGACTCGTTCTTCTCGATGGACGCGAATCGACGATCCAGTTTCTTGAGAAGGCTCTGACGCCGCGTGACTTCGTCGATTGACACGTTGCCGGGCAGTGCAATTCCGCGTACCGAGAATGGTTTGTTGGGTGCCGGAGTTGACTTCGTTTCCAGAGCCGCATGTTGGATACCCAAGAATCCAGCACCGTGGGACGCTTTCGGGATCGCGACGTGGTTGGGGATGTCATGATCACCAGGGCGTTCTCGCGTCATCACGGCGCCATAGCTGGGGTATTCAAGTGACGGGATGGGGCGTGTGCCGCAGGCGATGTATTCCCGACCCAGTTGGTGGGCGGCGAGTGTGTGGCTGACACCTCGAAGGATTGCAAATTTGTCGGCGACCTGAGCCAGTTTTGGCAAGTGTTCGCAAATTTGAATGCCGGGAACGTTGGTTGGAATGGGTTTGAACGACCCACGAACTTCATCGCTCGCATTGGGTTTGGGATCGAACGTGTCGATGTGCGAAGGGCCGCCATTGAGCTCGATGAAGATGGCTCGTTTAGCACCGCTCGGCAACACACGACCGGCTTCTTCCGCTCGGAGCAACGAGGGCAGCGACATCCCAGGCAAGGCAACCGCACCCAAACCCAATGTTCCCGCACGAAGGAAATCGCGGCGAACGATTCCATCACATGTTCGATGAAGTTTCATTTGGAAGTTCCTGACTAAGAAAACGCTGGGTGCGAGATTGAGGTTGGACGGGGCCGCGGATCACGCGGTGGATGGTGTCAGTGCGTGATGATGAATTCTTTGGTGTTGACCAATGCCCACATCAGTGATTCGATGCCGACTTTGGGGGAATCAGATTCAGCGATGAATTGAAGCGAAGTCTCGCGTTCATCCGCATCAGGGAAACGAGACAACGTTCGCAGATAGGCGTCATCGACGACCTGCTCCATCGAAGTGTCTGTTTTCGATTCCTGTTCCGTTTCGACTCGAGTCAATTCCCATCCGTTTGGATCATCGAGCAAGTCGGATAGCTTTGGCGAATCAAACCCGTATTGGCTTAGTTTGTCTTGAACTCGTTTGTATTCACCGCGGATTCGATCTTGGTTGGCACGCCGTTGCTTCGGAGCCATTTTTTTGTATCGCTTGATCTTCGCAATGGTCTGGTTTCGGAATTGCTCGGTGCGACGTAGGACTTGCGGATCCACTCCCACATCACCGGACTCGAGACCAAGTGATTTCATTGTTTGATTGACCCAGCCATCTTTCGATCCAAGTTGGCGATACATTTCGAAGTCGTTTCGCAAATAGATCGACTGAAGCAAACTGGGCGAATCGCTCCGGTCGCAATCGCAATTGCTTTCCCGTTCCGACTGACCGAACACTTGGAGAGCGAAACTTCGGTTGTTGCGGTTCTGAGTGACTCCGTTGGCAATTGCCATTTTCTCCATTTCGCCTCGCATGCGATCCGCTTCTTTGCTGGAATGGGTCGCGAGCAACACAGCATCGTGGATCACTTCGGCGGGCAGTCGTCGTGGAACGTGGCGGGCAAAGTTGTGATCGTCATGTTCATTGCTGGCGTTGGTGTCCATGCTTCGCTGATACGCATCGCTGGTTGTGATCTCGCGAGAGAGCCACTTCAAGTCATAGCCGCTGTGAATGAAACCTTTGGCAAGTTCGTCAAGCAATTCGGCGTTGCTGGGAGCATTGGCAAGGTTCATGTCATCGGTTGGATTGATGATGCCGATGCCGAAGTAGTTCGCCCAAACGCGATTGACGATTGCCTTGGCGAAGTATGGATTGTCGCCTTGGCGAAGCCAGTCCATCAGGTCGCCTCGAGGATCACGGTCCAGTGAAACCGAGTTCGCCTGACCCAAAATGAAGCCTTCCGGAATGCTGACCTGAGCAGCCTTGGGGTTCTTCTTCGCCCTGGCTTTCGCACGCCGCTTTTGAGCTTGTATCGCCGAGTCGTTGTAGACCAGCTCAGGAAATGGAACGGTTTCACCTTGCGCGGCGGCCTTGAAAATTTTGCGACGTAGATCGCCGTTGCGAAGCTTTTCTTCGCCGGTGATTTTCGAGATCAACTCGTCTCGGTCGGCTCTCGAATCTCGAGCGACGGTGTTGGGGCGTGCTTCAATGCTTTTGAAGAGCATTGCGAACTGGTCAAAGTCATCTTTGGACCATTGATCAAAGGGGTGTTTGTGGCACTGAGCACATTCGATTCGGATCCCAAGGAACGAGTAAGCGAATCCAATCGCTCGTTCTTCCGGTTTTTGAAAGTTGCGACGAGCCCAGTACAGCGGCATACCAGAGCGTTCCGCGAATTGCGATTCGTTGCCCGGGCGGCAAGCTTGCGTCATCGATTCGCAGTATTGAAGGTAGGACTCGTCTTCCTCGCGGTTGTCAGCCATGACGATGCCTTCCACGATTTGGTCGTAGGGCAAGTTGTCTTCCAGTCGGACACGCAACCATTCGTACCAGAGTCGTGAAGCTGAACCGCGAATTGGCAACGCATTGTTCAGTTGCTCATCGCTGTTGCCTGTCCAATCCGCGAATCGGGTCGCCCACCAAGCCGCGTAGCCAGGCGAGTCGAGCAGTTCGTCAATCAAGCGTTCCCGTTTGTCCGATCGAGTGTCAGCCAAGAACGCACGCACGTCCGCGGCGGCGGGAAGCGTGCCAGTGATGTCCAAGCTGGCCCTGCGAATGAAGTCGGAATCATTGCAGAGTCCTGATGGGGTGATGCCCAGCTTGTCGAGTTTGACTTGAATCAGCTGATCGATTCGATGATCGGAAGGAGTCGGGGAAGGAATGGAATCCGTCGCCACGACACGACGAATGACAGGGACCGGAACGACTGCACGGTCGTACGCGATCACGACATGGGTGTCGCCGGGTTCGCCGGAGGAGACCAAGCCGTTTTCATCAATGGCGGCAATCGCGTCATCGTTGGTCGTGAACCGGCACAGGTCGGTGACGTCTTCACTGGTGCCATCCGCCCAATGCGCGATCGCGGTTAGCGTGACCGTCTGCGATTCGTCTTGGAACTGAATCTCGGACGGTTGAATCTCGAGCCGATCGAGCTCATCGACTTTTTGCTTGTCGAATTTGGCTCCCGCGGCGATCCAATTGCGAAGCGTGTTGTATTGCCAGCTGCCCTCGTCCAAACGCTTGCCTCCCTCATGCATATCCGCATCGGTTGGTTTGGCCAGGATCAGACTCTCGGCGACATCTTCGGTATCAACTCGGCCGGTGTTCGGATCGAGCAGTGCAGCGTGGTCGGCTCGAAAGTCATATCCGAACAATGAGAGTTGAAAGTCACCACGACCTTGGAAGGATCCATGACAAGCTCGCCCATTGCATCCCAGGCGGCCAAGCAACGGTGTGACGTGGCGTTGGAAGTTTGGGATTTCCTCGGACGTCCCATCGGACATGCGAATCGAAAGTGGCTCAGCGACGTTTTGATCCGAGCGGCTTGTCGCCGAAGCCGTCGATGGAGCGGGAGATTCAGCCCAGGAGGCATTAGCGATGACCGCGAAAATCAAAACGGATCCGCAAATCGCCTGGAGGCGGAATGCCAAATTCAAGCTTCGTGTAAGTCGCACCACGGTTTCTCCCTCAGGACACCAGCGTTGCCGCTTCATCGCGGACAACATCGCCATTCACAGCATTGAACGCGCGTCGACCACCAAAGTACCGTCCGGAAGAACGCAATTGGGGTAAGAAACCCGAGATTCACGCTTCTTAGCGGGTGCGAATTGAGCGGTCGAGTGGTTTTGCGGTGTCTTGAGGAACCTTGGGCGAACTGCGCGGCCAGCCTGTGTGGCACGCGGCGATCTCACCGAGCTGCGGAGGCGATCAGGATTCCTTGGCGGGTTCGTCGTCGTCGCTCAGGAAGTCGAGGTCGAACTCTTCCAATTCCTCAACGGTCTCAGCCGTTGGATCGGTTCGTTCAGCGGAAGACTCGTCGCCGCTGGCAGCGATGTTTTCGCTTTCCGTGATGATGATATCGTCGTCATCGCTATCGCTGACCGGCAGCGTGAACTCACCGGTGTTCGGGTCAGATTCCAACTGCAACGAATCATCATCAGGACTGAAAGACGATTCGCCGCGAAGCTGGGTGATTGGCTCACTCGGGGATTCGTCATCCAGCAGATTGCCAACATCAAGTGGTTCATCATCGACCAAACTATCCAGCTGTTCGGCCGACGTTTCGCTTGCGGCCGTGTCATCGAGCAGTTCGACATCATCAACGCCGAGTTCTTGGACTTCTTCGTCGGCTGGTAGAGCGTCGACGTCCAGTGATTCCAGTTCGTTGGAATCGGTCTCGGCCTGTTGAGGCTCCTCAACCACTGGGGTGGAACCGAAGTCCAACACTTCAGTGACCCCGGCGACGGCGGTTGCGACACCGAGTGCACCGAGCGATTCGACACCAGTGGATGGAGAGTCAGCGTCCTCACCAGATGCTTCTTCGGATGACGAATTCGTTGCGCCCTTGGGTAGAGGGAAAATCTCTTCGACGTTGTCGCGAAGCACTTTGCGTCCGAGTTCAACGGCCCGCTCGACTGACCATCCTCGGTCGCTGACAAACTGGTCGGCCAAAACTCCGCTGAGCACTTTGCGGTACATGTCGAACTTTGGCCAAATGAATTCCAGCTTGTACGCGTCGCTGTAGTAGCCGATCTGTTTGGTTTGAGGAACCGCTTCGAGTCGTGCGGCAGCATCGCGAGCGATGAACGATGGCGTGTTGCTGTACCACCAGTGGCCGTTGGTGATCACGTTGGGGAAGATCCATGCGTAGCTGACCAATTCTTGATTGGTAACGCTGGCCAAGACGGAAACGGGGAATTTCACGTTCGGGAACGAGTTGAACAGTTCGCGATACTGAATCAGTGAGACTCGCGAGTCATAAAGATCTTGTCCCTGAAAAACACCCTCCGGATAGACTTGGCGATTGACGCCAATCATCAAATCGAACGGCAAACCAAACTCGTCGCAAAGTTCAGCGAGCGTCCAGAATACACGTCGAGCCAATGCGTCTCGGTGCGATGCATCTGCGGAGATACCTTGTTGCAAGACAGCGTTGAGTGCAGTGGATGCTCGACCATCACCAACAGGAGTCGGCGTGAAGGTTGGTGGGATCGAAATGGCACACGCACGGGCGCCGCGAATGACGAAGTGCTCAAAGCGTTGCTTTAGGCTGGAACGAAGGCTTTCGAGGCTGCCGTCCAGTTCGATTCCTGTGCATGCCGCCAATCGGCCGCGAACTTCAGGTTTCGCGAGGTGGAAAACCAAGTCGTCGGTGCGAAGGCATGGGATGTAGGTTTCGGTGTCAAAACCTTCCAAAGCATCGTCAAAGTCGTTGGTCAAAAAGACCGCTTGGACGTTGCTTTGGTCGAGCACCGTTTCGGACCACTGCGCCGACGCCATGATCGATTCGCTGCGATCGTAGAGTGCTTCCCAATTGTTCAGGTGCAGTCGATCTTCTTCGAAGCCAAAGAACGTGCGGCAAATTTCGATCAACCAACTGTACTGGGCCGTGTTCTCGAGCGGTTGCAAACCACCCACTAAACGTTCGACGAGTTCTTTCGGGCCGATCGCCTTGTCTTCGATCTGCGACTTTGGCATTCCCGCCGAGTGTGCCAGTTCGGTGTAGTAGTGGTAACCAAGCACATCGGCCAGCGTGGTGGATGCCGGCGAATGCGGATTGATGTGCGAGTGTGGGTCAATCAACCGAATCGACGTCAACGCTTCGTAAATTTCGGATTTCGGTCCGTTGGCAACGCTGGACGAGTCTGACATGGTGGCGGCATTCATGAGTGGCGAAATTCAATCGCACCAGGATACTCACTGATGCCCCGTGGATCGACCGTGGTATGTAACAACCTCGGATGGTATCCAGCAAAATTCCTCTTCAGAATCGCTGCAACTCAAAACACGAGCGAAGTCGATGCCAGCAGCTCGGTGAACGCGGGCAAGATGATCTGAGATCCTTTGTCGAAACCCGTCTCATTTACGAAGGTCTCGAGTCGATCGAACTCGCCGACAGCGGGGTCATGCCAGCGATGAAGTGACCAAATCCACCATCCAAAAAGCGTGCTCACCATGATGGAGCCAAGATAAACCAGCCCAACAATTCGCGATGCAAGCGGGGTGGGCGGTGGCGCGATCAACGACTCGTAGAGTTGAAGCACCAGCGACGCCTTTTGGGGCGGCGCGAGAGCGCGGAGAGCGGTTTCATCGATGGCGGAGGCGATTGTTTCAATCGCCGCCTCGGGAACCCCGCTCTCGGTAGGCGGTGGAATCTCGTCCTCGCTCAGTCGGCGGCTCAGCCAGCAAGTTCGGTAAGTCAGTGGCATGGTGAACAGCAATGGAAAGATCAATAGCAGCAGCCACGGCTCGCCAATTGAAATACTAAGTCCAGCGATCACCAGCATCGTCAGCACACGACCAAGAACTTCTCGCCAGGGCGATGGCCGGGCAAAGGTGGACTGCACGATTCTGCCACCGTCCAGCGGCAGCAAAGGAAGCAGGTTCATCCAGTTCAGCAACAGGCCCAATCCGCCCAACTCGAGCAGCCAAGGATGACTGCTGTTCATCAACAGAATCGGTACCGCCGAAACGGAGGCGTTTGCGTCGGAATTGCCCGCTGATGCGATCAGCAACAGCACCATGGAAATCGCGATGCCCGGCAAAGGGCCCGCAAAGTACACGATAGCCTTCTTCCAACGCGGGATCCGAATCGGTTGGCCACTGACAGCGGCGCCGAGCATAGGCACGAACACCATTCGAATGTTTCGGTACCCGAACGCTCGCATGGCAACGAAGTGGCCGCCTTCGTGTAGGAGCAAGATGCCGACCAGCATCAATACCAACCGAAGGTCCCACCACAGAAGGCCCACCGCAACAAACAGAGCGAGTGAGACGAGCAAGACGAGAGTTTGGCGTCGCCAATCGTTGGGCTGAGATTCCTTCGCTCGGACCGCAGCGACGAGCGAAACGCCCGAACCGGACATGCTCTAGCAACCTTCAGCGAGCGGTTGTCCGTCAGGCGTCATTTCAGTGGAGCGAACCAGGTGTGTGTCATCGGAATCGGATCGCAGGTTGGGACCGGCGACCTCGGGACCGATGTGGGACAACTGATTGTTGTCGTCAACAAAGATCAATCGCGGCTTGTGCGTCGCCGCATCAGCTTCAGGAACCATCGCGTAGGCCGCCAATATCACATGGTCGCCGGGACGAATCAGGTGAGCGGCGGCGCCGTTGGCACACACGTCGTTGGAATTTGGGAGCCCTTCGATCGCATACGTTTCCAGTCGCGTGCCTCGAGTCACGTTCCAAACATGCAGCGATTCGTAGGGGTGAATCTTCGCAGCGACCAACAGTTCCGGGGGAACGGTCAAGCTGCCTTCGTAGTTCACGTCTGCACCAGTCACCGTCGCGCGGTGAATCTTGGCCGCCAGCATTTTTCGATAAGGTGTGTCCACCAACTCAGTCCACCAGGTAGGGCTTCAGTTGTTCGATTGTTTTGTCCGAACCGATTTCCAATTTTCCAAACCCTCGCTCGGCCCCTTCGCTCATGGCCGCTTCTTGATGTTCGTCGTAATTGGTGACCAGCATCACGGGCACTTTGGCCAGATCAGGATCGGATTTGATTTGTTTGATCACATCCAAACCATCCGTGTAGTCGCGATCGAGTTTTCGATTGACCGTCACGAGGTCCACATTGCGCTTCTTCAACAATTCGATCGTGTCCTCGGCACCGTGGGTCTGCAACACCGCAGCGTCAAAGTGTGAGGTCACCATTTGACGAATGGCATTGAAATCAGGACCACAATTGCCGCAGTCGACTAGGGTTTTCGCCATCGGATGAAACTTCTCCGTCGAGGGGGTTCCAGGAAGTTGCCTGGGAACGATCGAACCGAAACATTCTGGTGTAACCGCGCCAGCATGAATCAACAAGGTGCAAGAGTCGTAACTGCTGAGAGCAACGATCGCGCCAGTTTCGCTGGAAATCGATCTGTTGGACCCGGGACGCGTAAAATCCGGCCCCGCAAAACGGGCTTCACCGAGTCAGTTCGTGATTTTGGATCCAACGTTGCATATCGGCATGAATCTGCGAAGGCGTGCGATTATCGCTCAGCGATGGGGAGGAGGCGATAGAGAGCTCTTTCGCCAGCATTCGCAGTGCCATCGCGTGCAGTTGGCTCAGCAAATGGTCGCGTTCTGCGACAGCTTGTCGCAAATCGGCTTTGGTCGCTCGAGACTCAGGTGGTGCCGGTGCACCTTCGATCAAGAATTTCTCAATCCAGTCTCGGTCGGGATCAATCGGGCGTTTGCAACTTCGGCAGGATTTGACCATGTGCGTTGTTTCAGCCATTGGACAGAAAGTCCGCCTGGCTGGTTTGACGTGGAAGGAGTAGCTCGTACGGAAAACCGCGATCGCCACAGGGTCCACCCTCGTCGCGGCAGTTCAAAACACGATCCATGTGCCTCGACGAAGTCTAGCACGTTCGATCAACGAAGCCGACGTTGTTGCGATGATTCAGGCGTCGAGCTGGTGCGACTCGTTCGAGCGGTTTCTTCGGTAACCTCTGGTTGCCGCGGCGGTCGTGCTCGAAACGACAGCGGTCAATGAGCACCTGTTTGAGTTTGGACCTGCCTCGCTGGACGGAAGCGTGAGCTCGACCATAGCTTTTCATGCCGGCCAAGTAGAACCCACGTTCGGGTTGTTTCAATTCTTCCGCTCCGTGCGATGAAACGGTTCCGCAGCTGTGTTGATTCGGATCGATCAAAGGGCCGAGTGCTTTGGTCGCTTCCGTTGATGCATCCACTTCCAAGCGAAGTTCGCGAAGCATGTTTAGACTGGGACGTGCTCCGGTCGCAACGATGATTGCATCGACGATCACCTGTGACTCGCCACCGACGTTGAGGATCTCCAGCCCAACAGTGTGTTGGCGGATCGAACCAATCGAAATGTTCGTCAATGATGTCGCTTGGCCACCGGGCACGCCCGATCCAGGCCCGCGTCAGCTGTGGTGGCCCGACGACTACGATTGCCCGCTGCGCCGGAAGAGCCAGTCGTGCGTCGCCACCACACGCCTGGCCGCGACTGCCGCCTGACCATTCAGGCGAGTCCTGCCCCCGCATGACCGACTACCCCGTCGTGCATCCTGGCGACTGAGGCGATGACTGACCCAGCTACCCTGGTGTTTTCGATGACTGAACGCCAACCTAATAAGTCGACGACGAGTAGTCTCCATCAACAACTAAAATTACGCCACGGCTGCATTGGACATTCCAGTGCAGCCGCATTTCATTCTTAGCTCGCCTGTTTATGTTCGACCGCTGCCAGTCGGCAGATCCTTCGCGTTAGCGTATTGAGCCCTTTGATTCGAACACCGATGCCAGCGATTGTGTTTTCGTGTCGAGTTTGTTCGATTGTTTTGCAATTTGAAGGTGCGTCTTGGCGGACTCGAAATTGCCATTGTCAATGTCCAAGATCGCAAGATTGTGATGGGCTGCGTCCGATCCGTAAGCTTTTTCGAAGTGCCGCAACGCACCTGCGTGATCGCCCTGTCGATAGTGAATCACTGCAAGCGTTGATCGCAGGCGAACGTTGTCAGGCTCGGCTTGCAGTGCTTGGCCTATTTCAGAAATTGCTTGATCAAAGCGACCAGCTTCCATCAGGGTCCAGGCAAAGTTGTTCGCCAGTTCGATATCGTTGGGGGACCGTAGAAGGCAACGTTTGTAACGCTCGATCGCAGCATCTGAATTCCCGACGTCGGCGTACAATGGCGCGAGCTTGGCATCGACCGGTGCGGCCGTTGGGTCGAGTTGTTCGGCACGTTCATAAAGCTTGATGGCTTCGGCTGTGTGTCCTTGTCTGGCGACCGTCTTGGCGGTTTCTAAGCACAGCAAACGCTCACTGGGCATTTGTTCGCGCGTGGATTGCGCCGATAATGACGACCCAAGCGGTTTCAAAAATTCTGAGTCGTGATTCTTATCGATACTGCTGCAACCGACCGGTAGTGCGAGTGTCGAGAGCATCATCCAGGCACGAAGCCTACTGCACTTGCGAGCTCGTAATCGCATCAAAAGATGCCTCCGGGTAAGGTGCCGCCTTGACCGCCCAGGCCAGCTGGTCTTGAAATCGGTGCTCCTGTGCCCGTCGATGAGTTACGGATGTTTCCGAATCCGCCAGCGACCCGTTCGGCCTGCGGACCACGCAATCCGAGTGCCGCCGGCGTGGCGACTTCGACGATGGGTGCGGTGACTCCGAAGGATGCGAGTTGCCCAATGACGGCGTTCACCCGCTTTGAATCCAAGGAGACGTCTCCGGAAGGCTCGATGACAGCAGGCTGCATCGCTGCCAATCCGCTGTTGGCGTTGCGGGCCATTCGCTCGCTCGCGCCAGGTGAAAGCTCGGCACTGGTACCGATGAAGTCACATTGGTACAGCACCGTTTGATCGGCAACCGCACCGGTGACTTGAGCTGTTTGCCAGTTGCAAACCTTCGAACCGGCAGGCTCAGGAACCGCGCCGGCAGGAATATCAGCGCATCGATCGACGCCCAAGATTCCTCCCCGTGAAGTGCAGCCGAGAGTCGCTGTCAACGCGAACGCCAAACTAGTCACGGCGAGTCCAATCAACATTGTTTTATTGAGCATGACTGCCTCGCTGAATCATTTCGCGTAACGACGAACCTTTCAACACCGCACCTTGCTGAGCTGGCACCGCAACGGGCAGCGATTCCATGGAACCGTTGTCGACGGTGGTGGTCATCGGTTGGTAACTCACCGGTTGGCTTTGAGATCGAATGGCCGTGTGTGGCCCGGGTGACGGTTGAGGACAGCAGCGGTCCGTCGGTCCAACCTCTCCGATCATGAAGAGCTCAGGACAGCAATGCTCCGCCCGTTTCTGCCTTGCATAGTCGGTCCGCACCGATGAACGGTGATCTTTGGACCGTCGGCTCTCCAAACGGTTCGCGATGAAGAACTCGATGTCGGTGGGCTCGTAAACGTCGCTGCCGGGCAGAGCGGGAGTTTCGCAAGCGTCGACCGGTGCAACCAAATGAGGTGTGACAAGAATGACGAGTTCCTGTTCACCACTGCTGCTTCGGTTGACGCCACCGGTTGCTCCGATGACTGGCAAATCCCCCCAGAAAGGCGTGCGATCGGAACTGGCCCCATAGTTCGTCTGCAGCAATCCAGCGACCGCAATCGTTTGGCCGCTTCGAAGCTGCACCGTCGTGGAAAAGTTTCGGCTGTTCAGCCCCGAGACCTGAGTCCCGCCGCCTCCGCCACCGATGCTTGTCCCCAAAGACTCATCACGAGTGCTGACTTCAGCATTCATTTGCAATCGAATCACGTCGCGATCTTGGATGAACGGAGTGAATTGCAATTGCACACCAAAGGGAACGAACGAGACACCTTGCAGATTGTTGCCAACACCACCGCTGCTGATGATCGGGATGGGGAACTGACCGCCGGCTTGGAAATCAGCGGGCTGGCCATTCATCGCGACCAAGTTTGGCTCAGCCAGCGTTCGCGAAAGGTTCAATCGCCGGAGTGCTTCGATGGCCAAGCGGACTTGGCCCATGTCCAACGAAGCGAGAATGTTCGCACCGGATTGGTTTTGAGTGCTGGCGAGGTTGCCAGTCAACGACTGAAACACCGTCAAGCCGTTGTCATTGTCGACGCCAAAATTCAATCCGATGCTGCGAGCGGCACTTCGATTGACTTCCGCGACGGTGACTTTCAACATCACTTGCTGCTCGCCGACGATCTTCATCTGATTGATGATCCCGGCTTGCGACAATGCGATCGGATCCAAGTTGCGTCGTCGCTCCGCGGCAGCCTCCTCGCTCGAAAGCGGATCCACCGCGCCGATGAAGTCATATGCCGCCGCGACGGTAACCGGATTCGCTGGCCGGGTCACACCCGCCCGAACTCCGCGTGCCCCTGTCAGGATCTGCAAGATCTGCGACATTTCAAACGCATCCGGTGCTTGCCCGCGAACGATCAAGCGATCCGCAATCTCATCGAGCTGGACAAAGCTGTTCGGAAACTTCTCGTTCAGTTCCGTTTCCAAATCGCCGACGGGCTTGGCAAGAATTGGATCCTCGTAAACCCGCACCAAGTAGCTGACAACGCTTTGACCGCTCGGCGCGCTGGCATCTTGGAACCACAACATCAAGGTCGTCGTTCCTGGCTGAACGCCCGTCACGGCCAATTCGCGACCACTTTCTTGATCGATGATCTCAGTGCGAATGGTGTCCTCATCGGGGACATAAATTCGCGTTGGCGTATCGGAGAGGCGTAGGACTTTTGGACGACCGAGGACCAGCGAAAGTGGTATCTCAGGATCAATCTCCGACTCGACAAAGCGACTGGCTCGTTGCTTGGCATCGTCACTGGGCGGCGGCAGAATCAAATCCGCGGGCAACCCGGATTGAATGCGAGACGGTCCAACATCCGGAACTGGTTGCCACGGAACAGCGCGTTCGTCGTTTGGAAGTTCCAAGCCCGAGCGGATCGGTCGAGGCTCACCGGGTTGCAGATTGGTTTCCGGCAACCGCACCGGACCGCGTTCTTGTGCGAACCCGGGTATCGCGATCCACCCCATGAGCAGCATCGCCAGAACACGACGCAGCGGTGATATCAGCGGCATTGCCGACTTAGGGGTCATGAAACGTCTTCCGTGAATGGACTGCAAAAAGACCTGCGTAAAACGTCGCCGCAATCGACGCAGCACCAGCAGGACGGGTCCGACCACAGGACAATCCTTCCAATCGGCACAATCGGAAGACAACTTGAGCCGCGTTCGCAGGGTCAGTCATGCGAGGTCGATCACACCCGCGTTTTCGACTGGACGCTCGCCGAAGCGAATGTCGCCTAAAATCCTCGCCGCGATCAGTTTCGAACCAACCTACCGGCAGTCGTTGCAATGCCCGCGAAGAAGGATCTCGGTCACCTTGCCAACCTTGCCACTCTCTCGCTGGCTGCCGGCGGTCAACTTCACGTCATTCAAGCAAGACACGGTGCCGCAATCGATGCACAGAAAGTGCGGATGAGCCGATTGGTCATGCTCTCCCTCGGCGATCGCTTCGAATCGCCAAACGTGATCTCCTAATTCGGTCCGGCGAAGCAAACCGGAGTCCGTCATGTCGTTCAAGTTGCGAAACGCAGTCGCTTTGTCCACGCCGCTGGCGGCGAGCTGCTCGGCGACATCCGCATGAGTCAAAGGAGCCTTCGCTTCCCGAAGCATGACCAGGGTGGCGATTCTCGCAGGAGTTGCTCGCAACCCCGCCTCACGAATCGCCTGCTTGATGGCTTCAATGGACTCAGACGACTTGCTCACAGCGGTGACCTAAAAGAAATGAACCTGACCAGGATTCGACAACCAACGCTCAGCATATCAACCTGCAATTCTTTTGCAAATCCACAGAATTGGCAGGCACCAATCCAGCGAGGCTGGGTTCCCCCGGGAACTGAAACGCACCGAGGATGCCCCGCGTCGCTGGGTTCAAGCAGAAGCCGATCTGGCTTGCTGCGGCGAATGAATTGGCTGAAGACCGCATCAAAAGCGAACGCGACGGTACAGCACAGGCAACCGCCGCCAAGTTCCTGCACGTTGACCTCCGGACACTTCGAGTCGATCAGCAGCTCGTCCACGGTCACCATGCCGTACTCGTTCACAAAAATCGACCATCGTTCGCCATCCGGTCGGTGCTCAAGCAAGCGATTGATCGCGGTCGTCTTCCCTGACCCAAGGAATCCCGTGATCAAATTGGTTGGGATCGACATCATCGAACTCGAACGGGACTGTTTTGCTGGCTGAGGTTTGGCATCCATTTTGGATACTTTAGCTGATCCCCAAGAACACTTTCGTGATGCACACGTATTGCATGTGCCGTACATTGTCATAAGCTAAGCATGTCCTGACGGCACTCATCGCTTCTTTTCCTACGAAGGGTTCTCCTATGTTGCTCAAGTTCCGAACACTCTGCTTGGTCGTTGCCTTGGCTGGTTGCGGGCCCCTCGCCACGGCCGACCAACCCTCTCCGCAGCAGCTCACTGACACCGCTAGCAACATCGCCGCGAACGGCACCGGCGAGTCGGTGCACGAAGATCGCCCGATTCTTGTCGTTGCTCACAAGAGCTTGCTCGACAGAATTGCGACTTGGACCGACGCTCCGGCAGAATGCCTCTTCGATCGAGAAAACCTAGCCGACGACAACGCTCAACGGACCGTGCCGGCTTTGCCCATCGCTCGATTGCTCAACGCGAAGTGCTATCTCTATTGCCCAAGCGAAGAACTGCCCATCGAAGCCATCTATCGAGAGCGTCTGGCAAACCATGGTGTGAAAGTCATCTCCATTGCCTCACCGTCCCAGCGTCGCAATCAAGAACTGCAGAAGAGTGCGCTGTTGGCCAAGTTGCAGTAAGCAGCAATCGAACCGAACGGATAACACCAAGTGGCATAGGCTTCCAGCCTGTGGAAGACCAACACAAGCTGGAAGCCTATGCCACACCCAACCCAACCACCCTCTTGAAACTCCAATGAACCCAACCGATCCAACAACGCCCCAAGCAGAACGTCTTCCTGTCACCCTGCTTTCCGGATTTCTCGGAGCCGGCAAGACGACGCTGCTCAACCATATTCTGACCAACCGCGAAGGCCTACGAGTCGCGGTGATCGTCAACGACATGAGCGAAGTCAACATCGACGCGGCGTTGGTCAAATCCGGTGACGCGAATCTTTCGCGAACGGAAGAACAGCTCGTCGAGATGTCCAACGGTTGCATCTGCTGCACGCTTCGCGAGGACCTACTCATCGAAGTTCGCCGGCTCGCTCGTGACGGTCGCTTCGACTACCTGCTGATCGAATCCACCGGCATCTCCGAACCGATGCCGGTCGCGGAAACGTTCACCTTCGAAGATGAAGAGGGTGACAGCCTGTCGTTGGTTGCCGAACTGGACACGATGGTGACCGTCGTCGACGCAGGCAACTTCATGAAGGATTTCGGTTCTTGGGACGATCTCACCGATCGGCGTTTAGGTCTTAGCGAAGAAGACACTCGCAACATTGTGGATCTGTTGGTCGATCAAGTCGAATTTGCCAATGTCATCGTCGTCAACAAAACCGATTTGATCTCGCCGTATGAACTGGAGCAGCTCAAACAGATTCTACGTCAACTCAACGCCGAGGCCAAAATCCTGACCACGACAGAAAGCCGCATTGAGCTATCCGAAATCATGGGCACCGGGCTCTACTCTCTAAGTGAAGCCGAGGAGCAACCGGGATGGTTGGAGGTACCTCGCGGGGAAGAAGAAACCGAGACCGAAGAATACGGCATCTCGAATTTCGTCTATCAAGCCCATCGTCCATTTCATCCCAAACGTTTGACCAGCGCTCTGGACGCCGACATGGAAGAGGGTTTGTTCACCGGAGTGCTTCGTAGCAAAGGATTGATGTGGATCGCGTCGCGACACGATTGGGCCTACGACTGGTCGCAAGCCGGGTGCTCGATCCGCATGAACCCAGCCGGTTTCTGGTGGGCAGCCGCACCGGAAGAGGAATGGCCCGACGATTCCGAGTCCATTGAAGAAATTCGATCCAAGTTCGTCGGCGAACATGGCGATCGCCATCAAGAACTGGTGTTCATCGGAAACGCGATGAGCCAAGAACGAATCACCCAGATTCTCGATGACTGCTTGCTGACGGACGTTGAATTTGCTCAGGGCCCGGAAGCCTGGACGAACATGGAAGATCCATTGCCGCCCATCGAACTGGAATATGACGAAGAAACCGCAACCACGTGAGTGAGATTCGCCACAGAGGCACAAAGGCCACAAAACGCAACAACACAAACGAGCAAGCTCTTTGTGCCCTCCTTGTCTCAGCCGCAAACCCAAATCCTACATCTTGAATTTCCTGATTTGAAATTTCGCTGATCCGAAGTTGACGAGCAGCCCGTGACTCAGCGTGGTCGCTTTTAGATAGCCGAGGATTTGTGCAACATGTTTGTCATCGATTCCTCGAGCGGCTTTGATCTCAACCACCAGAATTTCTTCGACGACAAGGTCTAACTTGTATTCGCCTAAACAAAATTGGTCGTCATCAAACACCTGCACCGGCACCTGCTTTTCACAGCGAATACCCGCTTTAGCCAGACGATGAAGCAATCCGTTTTCGTAAATCTTTTCGAGGTAGCCGGTGCCCAAATAGACATGCAAATCGTAAGCGATCTGTCGAACTCGATCGCAAAGCTCTTTGACTCGCACGTCACTCCAGTCTCGATTGACACTCATCTCCTAGGCCTATTCAAAAACATGGTGCATAAACAGTTTCGCGACAGAGGTCTTGACCACAAAGTCTATCTTCCTTTGTGACCTCTGTGCTTTTGTGGCCAAAATCATGGCGGTGCAACACAAATGAGCTTCGCCACAGAGACACAAAGAGCACAGAGGTTTTGGCTACAAAGTCGATCTTTCTTTGTGACCTCTGTCCCTTTGTGGCCGAACAAATGCGGTGCAAGACGACAGTTGGCTGAGTTTTGAGGCCCCGCTACGACCGATTGTTCCATCGCGTGTGCGGAAACCAACCACCGGTCCGACCAAGCCAAGTTGGTAACCGCCACGCGGCGGGACAAATTTTCAATTACCGGAACAGCGTTTCAACCGAGAATTTGATCTCGCAGTCGTCGCAGACACGAAAGGCGACCGAATCGTTCAAGTTTTCAGTTTGATAACCACCGTCGTCTTGGCGTCGATCGAGAACAACCGTTTTTTCTTGTGGGTCAACAATGAGGTACGCGGCGATGCCGTGCTGGTGATAGAGCTGTCGCTTGTAGCCGAGATCGTTCCGTCGCGTGGACTCCGAAAGCACTTCCACAGCGACTGCGGGAGCCTTTTCCAAATGCCGTTCGGGTGGATCGCCGCAGACAACCATCACGTCCGGTCGCACAACGGTATCGTCACTGACAATCCAATCCAGCTCCACCAATGCTTCGGCATTGCAATCAATTTCTTCGACCGCGTTGCCCAGCAATCTTGCAATCCGCGAGACCAACGACTGATGCCGACCAAATGGGCTGGGGCTCATCGCAATCGCAATGCCTTCCCACAATTCCCAGTCACCCTCCCAGTGCTGATAGTCGCTTGCCGTGTAATGCGGTGAAAACTCGTATGCACTCGACATTTTTGATCCCTCGTAAATGCGTCCCCTCAACCGGGCGGCCCGCATGAATGCAGCGGAGACGCTGAAATAGCCCGGCTGCCCACTGGACCAGTGCCCGTATTCTAGCAACGATTTCATTTGACCGAGAGTCGAGACTTGGCAATCGCGATTTCAACCGCAATCGAATCCCCAGCAGCGATCAAGCGGTCCAAGCAAGTCGACTGCAGTAGAAAACGCCGACGCAAAGAATCAGCCCTGCACGCAAATACGGCCAGGGTAGCTTTCCGGGTCGGCTGTCTTCGCGAATCAGGCCGCCGCCGAATCGTTGCAGCAAAATACCGACCAGCGTCAGACTGCTGGCAATCCCGGCAGCAAACAAACCGATCACCGCGTACGCCGCGACTGTCGAACCAGTCGACATGCTGGTGAAGTAGGCGGCCAAGGCCGAGGGACATGGAAGCAGCCCAAAGGCGATGCCCAACAACGCACTCATCGAGTAGCTCGACCGCTTGGACACCGGCTCGGCATCGCAACTGGCGTGCGGATGTGACTTGCACCCACACGCCATTGGCTTCGCCCGCCAAGCCGACCACAGCATCCAAATCCCCACGCACATCACCAACGCGGCACTGATCAACTGCAGTGATTGCGTGACCACTTCATCATCATGATGATGGTCGCCGGTCACCAAGTGATGCGTCAGGTGCACCGCCATGGCGATCGCAATCAACGAAACGGAATGAGCCAAACCACTGGAGATTCCCATCACGATCGGGTGCCAGAAACTTCGACGCTCGCCAGACAGATAGACCAGCATCGCGGTCTTGCCATGCCCCGGTTCCAGGGCATGCAAAGCACCAAGGAAGAACGCAAGTCCTAACGTCAGTTCATGGGAATGAGTGTGCATGTTTTTCTCGCCTACTGACTGCGAGGACGTCCTTCGAGACCGCTGACAATTTTGAGCTTCCGACCGACCGCCCAATGCTTCGAAGCCGATGACATTTCAATTACTGACTTGGTACCCGGAGCACAAAGGATGGCTTTCCAAGGGCGAACCTGCTTGCGAAGTCCAACGACGCATAACTCTTGGTCCAACATGACCACGTCGATCGGAAACCGCATGAAACATGTGTGGAGCGACGAACAAGGCGTGATCAACAATCCGGTATCAGCCGGCAGCGACGATCGAAACTGCAAGCCTTTGAATCGTCGCCAAAAGGTGTCGGCGACTTCGACTTGGTTCAACAGAACTTCGTTCGTAGCCGCGTCAATCAAGTGTCTCATCCTCCACCTCCCGTCAACGAATCAACGATTCGCAGCAACTGGGTGAAGAATGGACCGAGAGGCCAAACGAACAAACCAGGCAGGAAACAAACCACCAACGGAATCACACGTTTGGTGGCCAATGACTGTGCGAATGCCATCGACTTTTCACGCCGTTCGGCACGGACATCTTCGGCTTGCAATCGCAATGTTTCCGAGACACTGGCCCCCATTTGTTCGGACTGAATCATCGCGGCGGTGAATCGGGTGAGCGGTGGAACATCCAACCGGCCCGCCAACCTACGAAACGCAACACTCCGTCGCATGCCACCCAGCAAGTCGCGTTGAAACCCGCGGCATGCACTGGCCAACACTCGATCGGGACGCTGAGTCCGCTGCCAACGATCGAGTGCCGCATCAAACCCTAGCCCACCTTCCGAGAGCGTGGCCCAGAGGTCCATGGCAAGCGGCAGATCACGTGACACCTGCAACACCCGAGCACGGCGTGATGCTCGCACCACCAGGATTGGCAGTGACGCAAGGATGATCGCAATCAACCAAGGCGAAACAATCACCACCGGCGCGAGCATGCCCGACAACCCACCGGGAACAGATTCAATCCCTACCAAAAAGACTTGTTGCAGCCCTGACCAGCGAAACAACAACGCACAACAGATCCCGCTGAGCAACATCAAGACGGTCGCGGCAATCAACAACGTCCCCGCGGCCGGTGTGCTGTATCCAGCCAGCATCATCCGCCGACGAAGCCAACTGATTTGGTTTTCCTCGATTTTGGATGAGTCCGTTCGCGTCACGTCCCGTTGCAAACGGTCCAACGCCTCACCACGCCGTTGGTACCTTCGCCAAACGGCATAACAAACGAGGATGATGCCCAGCCAAAGGACGACTACGATCGTGACTCGTAGTTGAACGCTCATGCTTTTGGCCGACTAATAGCGTTCATCCAAACGATTCCGACGGCCTGCAACACGATCGTCGCGGCGATGGCTACGGAACCAAGCGAGCTGCTGGCGAACTCTTTCATCACGTCCGGTCGGTCCAACCACAGCACCAACGCGACAAAGTAGATCAGCAACAAAACGGCAATCGTCGAAAATTGGCTTTGCGCGATATTGCTGCGGATTCGACGAGCCACCTCTTGCCGGTCACGAGCGACTCGTGCGACAGATGCAAGCACCGGAGCGAGCGAACCACCCGTTTCCCAGTGAACGCTCATGGTCGTCGAAAACAGCTCCATGGCGTCAATGGGCATCCGTCGCGCCAACTCACGAAGCACGCTGCTTCCTGAATCGCCTAATTGGATGCGTCGCACGCACCAATGGATCTGGTCTCGCAAGGGTGAAGCGGTCACCTCCGATGCCGCGGCCAGTGCCGCCGAGGCTCCCGCCCCGCTGCGCAACATTGGGATCATCATGTCCAGCAAATCAATCAACTGCCGCTCGATTCGACTGAGTCGCCAAGCGTACCACCCCGATTCAAGCTGAGCCAACAACAAGGCGATGACCACTCCGATTGCTGCCACGATCGAAAAAGGAATGGAGGTCAACAGCCCTAGCGTCAGCGAGATCAACGCCCCGATGACATATGGAACCAATCGAAGTGGCCGCGAAAGCGGTCGAATGATCTGTCGGCGATCCGCTTGTGCCAAACTCGCATCAACTGGCAACGAATCATTTGTCTGCGATAGCAAAGCGATGCTGTCACCGAGTCGATTGCCCGCCGTGGCACCGGCCAACGAACGACGCAATGCCAGCGTCGCACCGGCGAGCACGAACAAGGTGACAGCCAGAATGAGGAGGACCGTCATGACGTCGAACCACCCCCGGTCTCAAACCAAGAGGTCGGCACGTCGATGGCGCGGGCGTGCAATTTTTCAACCAAGCGAGGCACCGTTCCCGTCGCAACATGCGTTCCCTGCAGACGCTTGCCTTTCCGCCCCGAGACATTGAACCGAAAAATTTGCTGCAACTGCGGCGTGCTGCCTTCCAGTCCAACCAATTCATCCACGGATTCAACACGTCGCACGCCGTCTTCGTAGCGACGAACGTGAAAGATCAAATCGATCGCCGAAACAATCTGTTCACGAATCGCTGTTGGTGGCAACTCCATGCCGCTCATCAACACCATCGTCGACAAGCGTGAGATCGCATCACGAGGGCTGTTCGCGTGAACCGTTGTCAGCGAACCATCGTGCCCGGTGTTCATCGCTTGCAGCATATCCAGCGTTTCGCCGGCGCGGACTTCGCCGACGATGATGCGATCCGGCCGCATCCGCAAGGCATTGACAACCAAGTCACGGGCCGCGATCGCCCCTCGTCCTTCCACGTTGGCAGGACGCGTTTCCATTCGGACAACATGCAATTGATCCAAAACCAACTCGGCCGCGTCTTCGATCGTCACCACGCGTTCGTCGTCAGGAATGCTTTCGCAGATCGCACCCAAGAAAGTACTCTTGCCGCTACCGGTTCCTCCACTGATCAGGATGTTCAATCGAGATCGAACCGCGACGGAAAAGAACTCGGCCATCGTTGGATTGAACATCCCCAGCCGTTGCAATTCTTCCGCTCGCAATCGGCGCCGACCAAAGCGGCGAATTGAAAGCGTTGGACCATCCAAGGTCACCGGAGGCAGGGTCGCGTTGACACGGCTGCCATCGGGAAGCCGTGCATCCACCATTGGCTGCGACTCATCGATTCGGCGTCCCACGCGAGTCGCGATCCGCTGAATGATTCGCGTCAGGTGGTCGTCATCACGAAACTCGACCTCGGTCAGCTCAAGTTTGCCGTAGCGTTCGACAAAGACATGATGTGGACCGTTGACCAAAATGTCGGTCACCGATGGATCAGCCATCAACAGTGCCAGCGGTCCCAGCCCGAGCGTTTCCTCCAACAAGTCGTCTGCCAGACGTGAACGCTCCGAATCGTTCAGCGGCAATTGCTCGGTCTCGGCTATCTCAGCGACAAAGGCATCGACTTCCTCTTTGAGTTGTTCGTTGTTGGCCGTCAACAAACCGCGTCGATCCAGGTCATCGAGCAACTGCCCATGCAGACGTCCTTTGACCGTCACCGCTCGACCGCGACGAGCCGGGTCCGCCGCTTGCTTCGCCGTGTCTTCGGTGAGTCGTTCCGGTTGCGGTTTGCTGGTTGTCAACCGAGTCGGTCGTCCAACCTTGCCCAGCCGAGATCGCAGATTCGAGTCGCTCATGAGACGGCCTGCTGTTCAGTCACCTGATCGGACGTCACCCTTTCGGTTGCGGAAGGGCTGGGCACAGCAGTGACTTTGGCGGGATCCGATCCAACTCGGCGTAACAATTCATCGGCCAACTTTCGCATCGCACCGCCAACGCCCCACCAACGACGCGTCGAGATGACGGGGTGTCCCAGGTTCGCAGCTTCCAAAACACGACGGTCGTATTTGATCACCGCAGCGACTGGTTCCCTGAGTTGCTCCGTCACTTCGGCCGCGGACAAACTGCCCGCACAATTCTGGAACCGATTCAGGATCAACGAACGTCGATCTCGGCGAACGTCCAATTGGTCCAACGTCTTCAGCATTGCCGCGGTCCCAGTCAGCGTGGGCACGACGTTCTCCGTCACCACCGCGACATGCTCCGCTCGATCAAAAATCGCGAGCGTGGTGGCATCTAACAAAGGAAACGAATCGACGATGACCAAATCAAATGCCGATTTCGCAACACCTAAGATGATCGACATGCAGGTGTCGTCCACCTCCGATGCATCCGCCGGTGTTGGAGGTGCACTCAAGACATGCAGTCCCGACTCGTGCCGTGTCGTGACTTCACGCAGCATCGTGGCATCCAGTCGATCTCGCATGGCAGCGACATCGGCGATCGTCATTTCCGGCGTCAGGTCCAACAGAGATGCCGCCACTCCCAATTGCAGTGAAGCATCAACCAACAGCACGCGTTGATTCGTCGTGGCAGCCCAGTGAACAGCGGTGTTGATGGCGATCGTTGACTTTCCGACACCACCCTTGGTACTGGCGACCGCCAGCAACCTTCCGCGACGTCCCGATTCTGGGCGAGACCGCGCGACGCGGCGAATTACACCGGCAAGCTCTCCTGCACTGGCTGGACGTCGCAAGAAATCACGGAACCCGACGCGGACAGCTTCCACCAACAGTCCATCGCTGGGGTCGGCATCGTCATCCAAGATGCCGATGATCGGGCAAGTGATCTGGTGCACTTCGATCGCATGCTGCCAGACATCCAGCGACTCTCGCGATCCAGACAACTCGACCAGCAACAAGTCCGGTGCATCATGCCGCATGCTGTGGATCGCGGACGAAAGATCGGTGCAGAAACCGACGGAATGATCCCCTTCGAGAGCCGAGGTGGCGGCTTCCAGTTCAATCTCAAGCGAGTCCGACTGCACGACGGCGAGGAACTTGGTCATGGTGTGCCTCCGTGAATTTGTTGGCTACGGACCAGGACTGGGGCGCGAGCAATGGCTTCCCCAGTGAGCGTTCGGTTCTCATGGATCAATTCATCCGAAAGATCCACAACGTGCAAAAAGCTTGCGGATGCATTGGCCGTTTGGCATCCACTTTCGTCGAGCGAAACGGGCCTCACTTCAGTGCCGGTGACTTCTGCAAACATGAATCCGATCACCTGCCATTGTCCAGAACTCAACTCCTTTGCGATCGGGAGATAGCCGATGCCCTCGGGGTTGGTCGGCTCGTCGTTTTCGACAACCGTTCCAATCTGTTTCGGATCCACTGGATCCATGAGCGACTCACGGTCATAGGATTCCGCAGTCACTTGCGACAGCGGAATCGCTGCATCCAGTGCGGTTGGCAGCAGCCCCTCAGCATCGTCCCCAATAGCAACAACTGGAGCCAGCTTCGCGATCGTCTCGCTACGGACGGCGATGCCATCACCTTTCAAACTCAAGTCGAGGAGCGAACCGCGGCTCCACAGGTACGTCAAACGCTCGGCTGAGGTGCCTCCTGCGATTCCTTCCTCACCCGTTCGACGTAGGCGAACCAAGATCGAATTCGGGTCCTCGTCGTTTGGTTCAAACGCCGGGCTGCGGTCGTACCCAATGGGCAGACCAGGTAAATCGTCTGGCACCTCGCCACGCACATACTCACCGAGCACGATGTCGCCCGCGATGTCGTTGCCAGCATTGGGATCCAGCATCGGACGAACAGGATCACCGAGGGAATCTCGATTGATCGTTTGAGAGCTCTCCGGTTTCTCGTCATCGTTGAGGTCGTAGCCGTCTTCCAGCTCAATGCGATGTGGCCCCCAACTCTCGGACATCTCTGCTGCGCGACGAATGACAGCATCACGTGTCATCGTTTCGTCAGCTCCCATCGCCATCTGCCAACCACCTTCGATCGCAGCGGCATCGGACACCGACTGCATGTGAGCCTGGGTGAGCCGCGCCATTCCGATATCGATCAGCAGCCCCGCGATCGCCAGCAAAGCGAAGAGCAGCATCACCACCAGAATCAACACGGCTCCACGCCGAGCTTCTTTGACCCCTCCGGGGTCACGTTCATTGGCGCGTCTTAGGCCCGGAGGTGCGCTGCGCGACCCCCGGCTACCATCTTCCACCGCTCCGCGGTGGGCTGGGCTCCAGCAATGAACCGCTCTGCGGTATCCCCCACGCAACGATCCCGAAGGGATCAAAGATGGTAGCCGTGGGTCGCGAAGCGCACCCACGGACCGGGCGTCACAACGAGAGTCTCGACCCCGGAGGGGTCGAAGATCTGACAAACCTTCCCAACAACGCCGTAGAATTGATGGCGTCACTTGCCACTCAAGCCCCAAGGCTCCGCCATGTCGACGTTCTACAGCTTGCGCTACCACATCACCTTCTCCACCAAGCACCGCAAGCCCTGGATCAAGATCGATTGGCGAGATCGGATGCACGCTTACCTGGGTGGAATCGTTCGTGAGCTCACCGGCATCCCTCTTTCTGTCGGCGGCGTTGAAGATCACGTCCACTTGCTCGTCGGACTCAAGACCACGCATTGCATTGCTGACTTCATGCGGGAGCTGAAAGGATCGACCAGCCGATGGGTCCATGAGGAGATTGGTTGCGAGCCCTTTCAATGGCAGGACGGGTACGCCGTCTTTTCGCTCAGCCCATCGGCCATCCCCGAGGTTCGGCGATACATCGAAAACCAAGAAGAACATCATCGCAAGCGAATGTTCCGAGAGGAGCTGATCGAAATGCTTGATCGTGCCGGGGTGAAGTACGATCCGAGATACTTGGATTGAAGTGCGCGATGCTTCTTTGACCCCTCCGGGGCCAGGCCGGCACGTTGGACGACGTTCCGGGGGTGCGCTTCGCGACCCCCGGCTACCCTCTTTCACCGCTTCGCGGTGGGCTGGGCTCCAGCAATGAACCGCTTCGCGGTGTCCTCCACTCAACGATCCCGAAGGGATAAAAGACGGTAGCCGTGGGTTGCGAAGCGCACCCACGGATAGCGGGCAACAACGCGATGCGCGACCCCGGAGGGGTCGAAGAAATCCACTCCTAGCACCCGCGGACGAGGACAACCAGCTCGCCCCACAACTCCAGATACTTTTGCCAACTTCCCCTCTCATTCTTCCGCCCCAAACAACTGGGCTTCTCGCGAACCGCCGACGAAAATATCGGTTCGCTTGGCATCCGAAAGCGGATCGAACTTCATCACGGTCACTCGTTGCGGCGTGTCGCTCACCAAATCCAACGCGTCGACCCGCGAACTGCCCGACCGGACCGTCGCTCGCAGACTCGCTCCCACCGCGACGGCGTATTCCAACTGAGCGACCTGGTCGGGACGAACCGCGACGATCAACTTGGGCGACTCGGAATCCTTCGAGTCTTTCGATTTCCTGGCCGTTGGATTGCCTGGTGAGCGCGTTGGCATCACGACGATGACGTCGTCCGCAATGGGGTCGACCCGAGTTCGCTGAGCATCGGTGAGCTTGACGTTGGCAAAGCCACCGCGGCTGCCGCCACGTGGTTCATCGGCCGTCCGGCTCGCCACGAGATCCAGATGCTGCCCGAACTCGAATGCATCCCCACCAATCAGCCCCTCGGTATCCAAGAAGAACAAAACCCTTCCAGGAGGCGTCGCACCGGAAAGCCCAACCATCGTGCCGACGGGCATCAAGTCGCCTTCTTGAATGGGTACGGTCGCGGGAAGATCGTGACGAGGGATCCGCCCCACCAAGTCCGAAAGATCCGTGATCCAGTTCGATTGACTCGCCGTTTCGACGGAGACTTGAATTGTTCGCACGTAAGCCGTCGCGGGATCTTCAAAGCTGGTCGGCCGGATCGTTTGGTAAGCCAACAAGGTCTGCCCGGGAATTGGAACTGCAACCAGGCCGGCGGGAACATTGGTCGACGGTTGATCCGTGTCGGGTCGTCCGCTGCGGACCAAGACGTTGACGGTTGCTCCCAGCTCCAACGCCGATGTGACCGCGGAGACGTCCTCGGCGGCAACAGCCAAGACGACTTCCTCGACCGGCACACTCAACAGTCGCTTGCCCTGCGAAAGCGAAGCCGATGTTTCGGTGCTGACACGTTTGATCACCGGCGTCAGCACCACCGCTTGGCGTGCGACCAACCGGGCCGTTGTCTCTTTGTCTTGATCGCGACTGGCTCGTCCCGCATCCGCCACCAGCTCCGCGCCAGGCAATTGGCTGCCGGTCGAAAACTCAAAGCGGCTGAGTTTTTGAAGCGGGATATTGGCCACCAGATCAATCTGTTCCCCCATGCTGATGCGATGCACGCCAGCGAGCTGAGCAGCTTCCAACGTCATCGCTCGCATGCCCGGTGGAGTCGCACCGGCCAAACCGGCTGGTGTCCCACGCTCGAAGAAGTTGGCTTCGGCGAACGCGAAGCCCGATGACTTGTCGCTCTTGACGACTCGTCCAATGATGTCCGTCGCCTGCGTGTACGCACCACCCAGTTTCACCAATTGGCGACTGGTGATGACCGATCCGTCTTCGAGTTGCATGACAACACCATCGTCGGTGCGCTGTGCCAGTTGGATTCGTTTGTCGATCAACTCGCCATTGCCATCGCCATCCACAATCGTTGCACTCATGCCGCCGAGTGACGTCAGTGGAATCTCGATTCCATGAATGCCGCCCGTACGTGGATCGACCAAGTCGTTGCGTGTGACTTTGCTGTAGGCGGGGATCGTCTGCCAGTTCATTGGCAGCGAGATGGAATCGGGCCGGGTCTCTTCGACCCGCCAAAAAGCGAGCCGTTCCATGGGCACTCCAGATGCCCACAGGGAAGCGATCAGGCCACCGCCGAGAACCAAGACGACCAGCAGCAACGCCAGCAGGATTTTGAATATCCCAAAAGATGATTTTTGTTTTCGCATGATGGACTGTTGTCTTCACAGTGGGATAGGCTTCCAGCCTGCCAATCGCGCACGACAGGCTGGAAGCCTATCCCACATTCATGGAGTCAACGTTTCCTCGGAATCTTCAGTGGAGGGTAAAAACACTTCCCTGCGAAAAATGGCGTGCGACACCAGCACTCGCCGGTATGGACGAATTCCGATCGCATCGCCTGTCAATTCGGGGCTGGTCATCGCTCCATGAATGCCGAGCCCATACTTACCCCCGTAAGTTCCTGCGTAGACCGATTCTCCAAGCGGATTCTCAAACACGAGTGGTTTGCTATCGAACAGCGTGCCCTTCATTGCTTCAGGATTGAGTGGTTCGACGGCATCATCGTTGGCGACATTGGGATCACCGCCGTTCGACACAAACGCACCACGGTCTTGATAGCTGCTCAACCAAGTCGACTGGGCGGGATAGTGGACACGAAGTGCCACGACGCCTCGCATGTCTTGATTTGAATTTTCGAGAGAAAATGGTTCGGGGTTGGTATCGGGGTCATCAACTTCCTCGACCACACAAACCCAACGAATTCTTTCAGCACCACCGCCGTTGTTGTGCCCCTCTTTTCTCTCGACAACGAGAGGGATCTGAACGACGTAATCTTCCGCGACATAGTCGGGATACTCGATCCCCGACTCATCGGGCTCACCTTCAGAGCGATTCAATAATGCCCCCGGATACCGCATCAAACGACGGTAACCGCGATCATCATCGAGCGTTGGTATACGTTTATCGATAACATCGTCGCGGATGTAGAGAACCGCCAACTGCTGATTCAACAGAGGCATGCGTGGAACCACATCTTGGAAAAAGTTGTAGTCAGGATTTTCCTCTTCCAGCTCATCCAAGTCGATCACCAACCAGCGATCGTCATAGACTCGCTGGCGGACAACTTCTTGGTCGAGTGCATCCTCAAACGTTTCGTCAAATGGCAGCGGCGTTTGTGAAAGCTCCCGGGCGCCCACGTTGGCCGCTTGTTGAATTTGCCCCGCCGCATAAATCCAGATGCCGAACGTGATCACGCCACCCACCAGCATGTACAGCACCAACGCGACGAGCCCAAACTCGACGAGTGCTTGACCGGATCGTTTGCGGCAGCAACTTCGCATCACTTCGCGCTCTTCAACATGGAAACGATCCTCTTCGAATCAGACGAGGAAGTGAACGAAACCGACGTAGCCAACAAACCCCGCCGCGATGGCGGGAACATAGGCGTAGTCTCGCTCGCCGCGAAGCATCGCGATGAGAGAGAGCACGCCACCGGCGATGGCCATTCCAAACAACACAATCAAAATCCCAACAGGTCCGACCAACATGGCGATCGCGATGATGAGTTTGCCATCGCCACCACCGAGCCTCGCGAATCGAAACAAGGCGTACGCGATCGCAAGTCCAACGACTCCACCGGCCAACACCCAAACGATCGAAATCCCAAGCCAGCCGAGCAGGGAACTGACAACCGCAACGACACCAATCAAAACCGAAATCCAATCGGGAATCTCTCGAGTTTGCAAATCATGCAAGCAGGCCCAAACCAACAAGCAAGCGACAATCGATGCGACCAACAGAAACATCCGGAACCACCAAGTGGCATAGGCTTCTAGCCTGTGAGATAGGACACACAGGCTGGAAGCCTACGCCACATCAAAACAGATAAACCACTCGCGGCGAGCGTGACTCGCCGCGAGTGGATGGCATCGTAGACGTTTATGCTTTGATCACTCAGCCTCGAGGACCAAACCACCAAAGTCCGTTGGGGTGTCAAGACCAACGTTTTGCCCCAAGCGTTCACCCCCAGTTGCAATCGTTGCGGCGTCGACTTCGATCGCACCGGTAGTGCCATCCGTTGTCGTTTCAATCAGCTTGCCGCTTGTAATCGGTCCGTTGTCATCATCGTGTGCACCCGGCAAGATCGCTGCGGTTGCACCGATCAAATCGCTGGTCTTGTGACCAAACACTGAGATCGCAGCGGCACAAATCAAAGCCACACCGGCGATGATCAAACCGTACTCAACCAGGCCTTGGCCCTTCTTGTTGTTCAAAAACTTACGCATTGTGTTTTCCTTTGAGAAAACGGGTTTCAGAAAAATGTTTTGCCGCCTGACCAAAGGTTCCGCATGACCAATGCAGGCATGTGCGGCGGCGACGAACAAACCGCACACGTTGTTTTGTTAGCGGAACGGCGCGAGCCGTCCGGTGCAGTGACTCTTTCACGGATGGCTTTTGCGCTTCCGCTGCTGAATCGATCTGTCTTGTATAAGGAGCCCCACCGCGCGAAGCACAACCGATCAGGTTTGGTCGGACCGATTGACCGATCGCACCGCCGCGCGGCGGGACGTATTGGGTCGTGAGTCCAGTTGAGTCAGCGCGCACCGATCAACAGCGAGCACCAAGACAAACGAGGTGGAGAGCGTGAGATTGGCTTTCAAACCGTCATGTGTGGACGACAGGCTGGAAGCCTTTCCCACGGACAGAATGCAAAACCTAAGCGAAGATCGCCGGTGGCCCGCGAGGCTGCGGGATCGAAAGAAGAGTCGCCAACGAAGGGCGAACAGCGGGGACGCTGGTGAGTTCCGATGCATACTCGGTCGGAAGAACAACCACCAAGTCCCAAGTCACACCGACGGGGCTCGCCAATGATTGGCAAATCCCGCAGGTATCGTGGTCGTGAGGTGCGTTTGAATCTTGCGAGTGAGGAACCGTTTCCGAAGCATCCGTGGTCGATGCCTCTGATTCCGTCACGTGATGATGACACCCGTGCGGACAAACAGAAACTGCGTCGCTGGCGTTGTCATCCGCATGCGAATGGGACTCGCTATCACAGGTGGCCACATGCAACCAAGCCGGAGCGTGACCGAAAACGATCAAGCTGCAGAGCAGGCTAGCGACGAGGGGCCGGAACAGCGAAGTCATGAAAGCGACGTTCGATTCAGAGAGTTTTAGATTGTTGCAAAGTGGTCCGACCAAAGACGATTGCTGCCTAGTACGATGACTACAACCCATCCGTTCGTCAAGTTCATCGTCGAAAACTTCAAAATTTCGACGTTTTTACGCCGCACGTTCCTTGGTCATCATGTTGGGCCGTCAGCTCGAACCGGACGTTGGCCAATCGTCTTTGCCTACCACTTGCTGCCTCGTTGAATTCGGTGATCAATCGCCGATGACAAACAACCGAGTGCCGGTTCGAACAACGATTTGCTCACCCGATGCCGCGACTCCGTACACAATCGGATCACGGGAGGAGGCCGCGGAGTTCTTCCGCCGTTCAGCGAAACTCTTGGCCATCGCATCTACCTCTTGCTCATCGAGCTTGCCATCGGCGTTGGTGTCTATTCGCCCAATCCTGCCTCGAAACATCTCGGGAATTTCGTCGCCTTCCAAGACACCGTCCCCGTTCTGATCGCCAGCCTTGATCCGGGCGGCCATGCCTCCACCTGGACCTCCGGAAACTGGCGAAGCCTTTTCGCCACCACCATGTTGCCCACCATGCCCGTGCGAGCCACCGGGCTCACCCGAAAACTCCTGGTACGTTTCGGGCGTTGGCGGAGTGTCTTGATTCCACAACCAATTGCTGGCCAGCTTTTTGAACTCGGGCCCCGCAGCGATCACATGACACTGACCGTTCTTGCAAAAGAAGTAGAGCCTTCCATCGGAGACAATCGGAGTCGCCCAACAATCTCCATCGATCCGTTGGCGGTAAACGATCTCTCCGCTTTTCACGTCCAAGCAATGCAGAACATTGGCCTTGTTCAAGAAGTAGGCGTGCCCTCTGGCGACGACCGGGCTGGCGTATTCGCAGATCGCTTTGTCCGCACGCCAGGCAATATGAGGCTGTCCATTTTCGATTCTAGAAAGATCCAAACAGCAGTTGGACCGCACGTCCCCATCACCGGCAAACTCTGGCAGTCGGGCGCCAATCAGCAACAAATTGCCAGCCAAAGTGGGCGAGGGCACCGAGTTGCCCTCCAGGCCATCGAGCGACCACGACACGTCGCCGTTGGACGCGTCATAGCCGGTCACGCTTCCTCCGCTGCTGACGATCAGTTGCTCCACGCCATTCACTTCAGCGACAATCGGTGACGACCAGGACTTCGACGATTCGCGATCGACGGTCCACGACGACTTGCCCGTCCGTTTCTCGATGGCGGTCAAAAAAGATGGTCCACCATGCTCCAAATTGAGAAACAAATGAGTGGCGTTCTGGGCCAACGAAGCTCCCACGCCGTGCGAATTGTCGAACTTGCCAGTCGACTTGGATACGTCGCGAGCCCAAAGCAATTTGCCTTGCAGATCAACGGCAACCAAATCTCCCGTTTCGAAGAAGGCATACACTCCTTCGTCGTCCACCACCGGCGTGGGTGCCGCACGAGCGTTCATGTAATTGGATGGATGCCCGTGCGTGGATTCTTTGACATAGGTCCAACGAAGAGCCCCCGTCGCGAGATCGTGACATTGCACCAAGCAGGATTCGGACATCGAGCCTTTGACGCTGGTCGTGTAGACAGCGTCCTTGTGAACGACAGGAGCCGACTGCCCATATCCATCAAGCTCCCGCTGCCAAGCGATCCCTGAATCTCCGGCCCACTTTGTGGGAAGCGAGGCGGTTCCATGCGAGGAACCGCCGCCCCGAAAAGAGGTCCACTCGGCATGCGAGTTGGTTGTCAAAACCAAGGCGAATGGCACCACGCAAAGCGTCACCATCGCGAAACAGATGTTGTTCCGTTCCATTGAAGTTCTTCCTGCATCGTTGAAGCTGAGCGGGCAAATCGCACCGCCTGAAAATGGGTTCGACTGGCAGTACTGAGCTGCCGGAGTGTTCAAATTCGCAACGCCATTGCCTGGCAGCACGAACGCCAATCCCAACATCGCGAGGCGTGATTCGCGTTCAGGCGGAAACCTGGGTACGAGTCGCTTCGCAGCAAAAATGCGAAAGAAGTGGGGCGGAACATGACAGCCGCAAGGAGCGAAAACGTCGACGAAGTCGCGTCAGGTGGTCCGACCAAGGACAATTGAAGAGTTTCGGTACGATTGCGACCGGAGCGAAATTCGTCAACCGTTTGAGATGAAATATGTGTGTGGTTTTCAAGCATGCTCCCATTTCTTGCACGGATCAAAATCAATCTGACGGACGCTGCGAACCTTTTCGATTGACAAGCCGTAACGTCGCGAGAACAATCATTGCATCCTTGGTCGGACCGTTGATTCATGCCTGAATCAATCTGCAGTGCATTCAGGCTTCTTTCACATTTCAACGTTGGCAACCGACCCTTGGCGTCGTTCCGGATCCTCACCGTCTACCTCACACTGGCTGCATTGCTGTTTGGCAATGTTGCAGGTTGGGTTCACGTTGGATGCTCGTCACACCAATCAGGTTGTTGCGCCGCTCATTGCGATTCATCAGCACTCCCGCATGTCGAATCGCATTGTCATGCCCACGCCAACCACACACACGATCACAGTGAGCAGGGATACAGTGACCACGGGGGTTGCGACCACGCTCACACCAGCGCGGACGAACACCAAACAACTTGCCAGAGCGACATAAATGTCATCTTGGCCGAGTCGGAATCGGATCAACCGTCTGAGCCACATGACTCGGATCGCTGCTCGATTTGCCAGAGTTTCTTTGCGTCGCGTCATGCCATCTTTCTTTGGGACACCACGGTTCAACTGGAGCCGCTGACTGCCAGCCGCGACGTGGCGATTGCGGAAAACGCTTTCGTCCCACAAGCGATTTGCCATCTTCATCGGGTACGGGGTCCGCCCAGCGTCTGACGCTGTGTGATTGTTTCCCCTGTTTCGCTTCCGTACCCGAGGTGCGTTTCCATGGCAGTTGTCCATGAAATGCCTAGGTCCGTGAGTTGGTTGTCTCGTGTGATGACAACCGACTATTGTCCCTGGGCGAACCGTTTTGTTTATTGGCTGAAAGAGCCCATCGGTTGGTTCGTTCTCGCAACCGCAATCAGCGTGATTGTTGGTCTGTACCTCAGTCCGATCGGCTGGGTCCTGGCCGCCTCGTTGACCGCGATCATCGTTGTCGGCATGGCGTGGCCCCTGGTTGCTGTGTACGTCACCACATGTGAGTTGCGTCCCGAAGCGGACTCCGTTCACGAAGGCGATGCCTGCCGAATGCTCGTCGCCGTCCGCAACCGACTTCCCATTCCCGTTTGGGGATTGGCCGTCGAAGGCTACCTGGATTGCGAAGGCGATGAAGCGGTTCCCACCGTTGGGCTCGCGTGCGTCGCGCCCTTGTGCGTCAGTGAATACGGGATCACCGTCCATCCTTCACTGCGAGGTCACTACCCCATTCAATTGCCACAAGTGGCTTGTTCGTTTCCGTTTGGAATTTGGACGGCGCGTCGCAACCTGACGACGATGAAGTCGCTCACCGTTTGGCCCAAGGTTTACCTGGTTCACGGCGTCTGCCCAATCATCGGACTGACCAGCACCGATCAAGGCGACGGCAATCGCGGCGGGCGGAGCGGTGACTTCATCGGAGTACGCGACTATCGCCGTGGCGACTCCGCCAAACACATCAACTGGGTCGCATCGGCCAAGGTGGACTCATTGGTCGTGACGGAACGTGGCGGTCCGCAGTCGGTTGAACTCGATGTCTTCATCGACACCGTGATGCATCCTTCCACCGTGATGTCACTCTCGGGTGCAGAACACGCCGGACCAACCGGACGCGAATTGTTGGCCAATCGAATTCGCATGGCCGCGAGCGTCTTGATCAACCTGCAGCAATCCGGTGTGCCGATGCGAGTCACGATTGGTTCGCAAAGTCTGCGGCTCGCACGCGGCAGTCAAGGCAGGCAGCAAATACTCAACGCCCTCACCGAGATTCCCGCCGATGGAACGACCGCTGTCATCCAGCGGAAACGAACCGGCAAGAACGCACGGATCGAGTTTTCATCCGATCGCCACGGCAGCGAAATCGTGCAAGTGATCGATCCTCGCGGCGGACGCCGAGCCGGCGGGCGATCGGTGATGAAGCAAATCGAATCGTGCAGTGCACTGGTTGACCAGGTCTTGAGTTTTTGGACGGAGGTGCGAGATGCAGACGCCGCCGCGTAGACGAAGAGAAACCATCCTGCTAGCGATCCTTGCGATCGCATCGGTGCTGCCATTGCGATTTTATGTTGAGTCACGAGTTTGGTTCCTGGCTGAATTCGGAACGCTGCTGGCACTCTTTGCTGCCGTGGAACTCGCCAAGACTTTCGGTGCGGAATCAGGCAGATCGAAACTCTTGACGAGCTCCGCTACGACGCTGCTCGCGATTGCTCCCGTTCTTTTTGCAATCTTGGCCCGTACTTTCGGATCAGCAATCGCGTTCGAGATGTCCACTCTATCGGCCTTTGGTTCGGTCTCGCTGGCCGTTGCCGTTGCGGCGAAAACGGATCGCACTCGAGCCATGTCATTGGTCGCCAGTGGCTTTCTGGTGTTGTTTGCCACCTCGATCTCTGAACACTCGCAAGCGGTTTGGATCGCGGTTGCTTGGATGAGCGTTTGTGTTTGGCACTTGGTCGCCAATCACTGGGAGAAACTCGATGTCTGCTTGCCCGACTCCGTTCGCCCCACCGTGGGAGTTCGCCCAGCGAGCGTGCTCGTAGCGGTCGTCTTATGCATCGCCGGTGGACTGGCGGTTCGAAACCACGTCGGGCCCGCCAACCGAATGACCAACGGTGTGATGCCCACCAGCGGCGGATCCAAATGGTCGGACCCGGCGGCACGTTCAGGAATTGGATCCGGCGACGCAGCCATCGCGGCAAAAGATCATGCCGAGTCCTTCGGCGCAGTCGAGTCCGAGATCTTCTTGGAATCCACCGAGTCGTCACTCTTCGACATGGTCAACGAGATGATCGGTGAACCCAAACAGAAAATGAAGTGGGATCGTCGCCAAGCGATGGGAAACGAAAACCTCATTCCGATGCACGATCAAGCCGCCAAGAGCGAAAAAGGTGGCTCTTCATTCAGCACCGATCGCATGCCACCGAAGAAACATCGCCACTTTGAAGACGCGAAAGAAAATGCGGTGATTCAGTGGGCCGGTCCGACTGGCATGCGACTGGCGATGGAACGCTTTGACACATTCGATGGCGTTGACTGGACCAACACCGTCGATCGTTCCAACGACAAACTGAGCCAGCGAGAGATCGACAAAAAGGTTTGGTTCTTCGACCCCAAGTTGGAATCCAGAGCACTCAGCGACAGCGATTTGGTGACGGTCAACTTGTTGAAAGTGCTGCGTCTCGATTCGACGCGGTTCCCAACGCCCATGATGACGGCAGGACTCCATATCAAGGACGTGAACCGGCAAGACTTTTTCGGAATCGAACACGATGGATCGCTGTTCATGCCAGAACGAGACAAGATCCCGCCGTTGACGGTGGTGAACTTGGCATCAATCCAAGTGATGGAAGACGAACTGTGGGATCGGTTAGCGGGCAACCAAACCAAAGTGGACGCAAGCCAACAGGCAACATCCGATTCCGCCTCGCACCCTTATCAACAACTGCAGGATATCGTCGATGAATTGCGAGCGGAGTTCACGTTCGATCGCAACACGCCAACCCTGACCGACAATCCAGTCGAAGAGTTCCTGCAGACACGTCGCGGTGGCGATCATCTCTTTGCAACCGTCGCGGCATTGAAAGCACGTGAGATCGGACTGCAATCGCGATTGGTGACGGGGTTCTATGTTCCTCCGGACGCCTACGACATCTCGGCGGGGCATGCAAACATCACCCCCGAAGACATCCACTTCTGGGTCGAAATCAAACTTGATGATGGGCGTTGGTTTGAGCTGGAACCGACACCGGGATACGAACCACCTGTTTACAAACCCTCGCTTTGGCTGAGTACCAAACGCTTCGCGGCTGCCCATTGGATGCACGGTCTTCTGATCGCTGCACTGGGTGTGGTGACCTATCTCACACGCCTGGTCTGGATTGATTGGCTGCTGACAGCAGCCTGGTCACTGTCGTTGTTGCTGCCATCTCGAAAACAGCTCGGAATCGCCATGCGAATTGTGGAAACGCGTGCGAGTTTGATCGGCAAGGCTCGACCGACCGGGAAACCACAACGCGATTGGCTGGAAACTCTCGTCGTTCGCGATCTCCACATGCGTGATCACGTCCAGCAATTTTGTGATGTGGCCGACCAAGCCACCTTTGGAACCCCCGCACCGATCGATCGTCGCCGACTCAACTCGCTCGTCCGTGCCTTGAATACAAAACAACTGAATTCGATGACAAACGAGACAATGGCATGAGTGTGGCAACCGAACACGAAAATCGAACACAAACCGCATTGCAATCGATACGCGATCAACTGGGAAGCGTCCTGCTGGGCAAGACCGAGCAAATCGAAATGGTCATTGCATGCTTGCTCGCGCAAGGGCACCTGCTGCTGGATGATTTGCCAGGAACGGGCAAGACCACACTGGCAAAAGCACTCGCGGATTGCCTTGGTGGACGACTGGCCCGAATTCAATGCACGCCGGACTTGTTGCCGACCGATGTGACGGGATTCAACTTGTTCAACCAAAAGACTCGTGAGTTCGAGTTCCATCCCGGACCGGTCTTCGCCGATGTGCTTCTGGCCGACGAACTGAACCGCACCACGCCTCGGACTCAAAGCGCTTTGCTGGAGGCGATGGCAGAACGGCAAGTCACAATCGATTCGGTGCCGCATTCGTTGTCCGAGACGTTTCTCGTCATCGCAACGCAAAACCCAATCGACTCGCACGGTGCCTATCCGTTACCCGAAGCCCAACTGGATCGGTTCACCATCAAACTGCAAATCGGATACCCCGACCGCGAAGCACAACTTGGTATTCTTGAAAACGCAGCCCGAGCCGACAGCGTCAACGAGCGAGCATCCAGCACGTTGTCATTGGCGGAACTGAGGCAGATTCAACAGCAAGTGCAAACGACATCGGTTCATCCGAAGGTCCAGGGGTATTTGGTTGACTTGGTCGAGGCGACTCGCAACGACGCGGCCATCCAGCTCGGAGTCAGCCCGCGAGGCATGTTGCTGTGGCAACGGATTGCGCAAGCCTGGGCGGTGCTTCAAGGACGCGACTTTGTGACCCCCAGCGACGTTGCCAAAGTGGCTCACCCGGTGCTGTCCGTGCGACTGCTGACGATGGCCGACGACTCCGATTCGGTGATCGATCGAATCATGACCCAAGTTCCCGCGCCGGAGTACAAGTGATGACTCGAAATCTTCCTTGGGCATTCCTGCTGCTTGCAGTGCTCGCCGGCTGCAGCACGGACGACGCTCCCAAAACATCGAACTTTGAACACGATCACGTCGTGTCTGCGCACTGGCCCGAAGACCTCGCCGATTTGTCGAGCAAACTCCGCTCTCGCATCTCCGCGAACAACGATTTTTCAGACGAACCATTGCGTCATGAAATCGAAGACCTCGTGGACTGGGTGGGCGAAGTTGCCGCCGACACGAATTTGTCGGAAGCCGATTGGATTCCGCTGTACGAAAGCAGCCAAGCCGTCTCGGCAAACCTGAATGCAACGAAGGAACCGTTCTCCAATGACGACCTGAAACAAATCGAATCGCTTTGCCAACTGATCGACGCGTCGATCGCAAAAACCCCTGACCAACTCGCCAGTTTGAAGGCAACCGGATCATGAGCCAACCGATTTCAATCATGTTGATGGGCGGACTCGTTCGCGTCCTTCAAGGCTTCGCTGCCGCGGCGCCGACGTTTCTGGTGGGCATGCTGATCGCTTCGATCATTCGGTACTACCTGGGCGAAAAAGGCACGCGAAGACTGTTCGGCGGTGACTCCCTTCGGTCACTACCACAATCGTGGTTGGTCGGGATGCTGTTGCCCGTTTGCTCGATTGGCGTGCTGCCGATTTTGCGTGAGATGCGTCGGGCGGGTGTGAAGCCTGGAGCGATGTCGGCGTTCGCTCTTTCCGCTCCGTTGTTCAATCCGCTCTCGCTGCTTTACGGGCTCACGCTCAGCCGCCCAATGGTGATCCTGCTGTTCGCATTTGGCTCGCTGATCATCGTCACGGCACTGGGGTTGTTCTGGGACTCGATCGAAAGATGGTCCAACCGCAAAGAGCCAGAAGATGAGCTTGCAAACCAGCATGACTCGGAAACGGACGGCACCGATGACGCCCCCCAAGATCACCTGATTGGCTTGCGACGACTCGCGGCAACGTTCGTTCACTTCTCCCGAGAACTCACCGGCGTCAATCTTGGTTTGACCATGTTGGCATTGTCTGGTCTCGCGATCCTGGCGACGGTCCTGCCATATGGAGCGATGCAGCACTCGGTGGAACGCGATGATTGGTTCGCCCCTCTCACAATGCTCGGGGTCGCGATTCCTGTTTATGCGACACCGATGTTGGCGATGAGCCAACTCGGCATGATGTTCCAACATGCCAATTCCCCTGGCGCCGCGTTCACGTTGTTGATCTTGGGCACGGGCATGAACTTGGCAACACCGTTCTGGTTTGGCAAGAACTATGGAATCAAAGCCACCGCGTGCTGGACCGCTTCTTTGATAGTGATCGTGCTGGGCATTTCATACGCGATCAATCGACCACTCGTTCCGCCGGGCGTCGAACCTGCCGGGCACACACATGCCTTCGACGTCTACGCCAACCCGATGTCGATTCACCACAGCCTCGGCGCAAACGCTTTGTACGATTTGGTTGTCAAGGAACTGGACTTCAGCGTCATCGCAGCGCTCTCCGCACTAGGCGTTTTCAGCCTGATTGGCATCGGCTTGCGTTTGATGAAAATCGATGAGGCTTGGTTAGTGAGCACCGCCAAAGCTGACTCGTTCGCTTCCTCTCTCTCGTCGCAAGACGCACAAGCTCGAAAGGGACTCGACATCGTTGTCCCGCCGGGCGTCATCGGAGCGACCATGTTGGCGGGACTGGTCGCGATGAGCGTCGTCGCCTGCTTCGCCTACTACCCATCAGCCGAGGAATGCCTGGACGAAATCAGCATGGCTCGGGCCGAATGTCTGGCAGCCGCCAATAGCGGCCAAGCCGAACACGCGTTGTACTGGTTGCCGGTTTGGGAAGACTGGAGCCGCCGGATGGAAGTCGGCACATTCATTCGCACAGGCCAGATTCGCCCCTACCAGCGGATGCAGGGCTATCTGATTCGCAAAAAGCTTGAACTGCTCGAGCATGAATTGGAACACGACCCTTTTGAATTGGAAGAAACGCAACAGGTCGTGAGGAATATTCTGGCGACCAACTCCCGCTGGGTGCGGTCATTTCGGCCCGATCAGTGACAATCGCGATTGAGCGAGACTACAATCGAGGGCGGTCGGACCGGACTGACGCACCCTCTTTCTGCGGATGATCCGTTTCATGTTGGTAGTCGAAAAAAGCAAACCCCATGCCTTCACGCTGGTCGAATTGCTGGTGGTCATCTCGATCATTGGCGTTCTGGTGGCGATGTTGCTGCCTGCCGTTCAATCGGCACGCGAAGCCGCTCGCAGCACTGATTGCAAGAACCGCATTCGACAGTTGGCACTCGCCACGCACATGCACCACGACGTGCTCGGCTACTTCCCGCCAGCACGATATGAATCGCGTCCGGACGCGGACCCAGCCGACCAATGCGGCCTGGAAACTCCCACGTGGCTGGCCCGTGTGATGCCTTATATCGAGCAAGCCTCGCTCGGTAGCCAATGGGATTTTTCCAAACCCTGGCATCAACACCCCGAGAACGTTCGAACGGTTGTTCCTGACATTTTTCTCTGTCCGTCACGACGATCGGGAACACAACCAACCGGCACTCGGGAACTCCGTTCAACAGAAACCGGCGGTGGCGGTCGGCTCCCTTGCGGTTGCCCACTTCCACCACGTCCTAGTGATGTATCAGTGAATGTCGAAGGAGCCCTTTGCGACTACGCCGGCAACCATGGCGACTTGTCGCCGGGCGCGACCGGAGCTCCCACCGACTTTTACTATGGCGGAAATGGAACGGGCGTCATCATCAGTGTGCGACCGGAGTGCAAACAAGGCAAAGCAATCGCACCGTCCGATCGCATTCGCATGGCTTCTGTCACCGATGGAACGTCGAGCACGTTTTTGTTTGGCGAAAAGTATGTCCCGCTTGATCGCCTCGCGCAATTCCCCGAAGACTCACCCGCCTACGATGGCGATCACCTGCCGGCATCCAGTCGACTGGTAGGTCCTGGCTTGAGACTAGCCAACGGGCCAAGCGATGTTCTCGCCGACATGTTTTCGTTTGGAAGTTGGCATCCCGCCGGCGTTCATTTCGCTTTGGTCGATGGCAGCGTGCGAATGTACACCCCGTTCACAGACACCAAGGTCCTGGGCTCGCTTGCCAACCGCCGTGACGCCCGAGTGGTGGAATTGGAACAATGATTCATTTCAGATTGGCGTTGCTGTTGTTGGTGGCGACATTATCGGGTTGCTCAAGCCAACAACATGCCACGGGAATCGTGGAGTACACCGACGGTGATCCGGTGCAGTCCGGAAGCATTGAATTTCGCTCACTCGAAACAGGTGATCGTTACGCCGGAAAAATCGCGAGCAATGGAGCATTCACGCTACGCGACCAAGACGGGAACGAACATCTTCCTCCTGGCGAATATGAAGTTGTCGTCGTGCAAATCGTAATGACGGAAGACGTCGCCGCCGCGGACCATGAACACGGTCAAACCGTGCCGCGACGCTACGCCGACTACTACACGAGTGACTTGCGGTTCACGAATCAAGCCGACCGCACTTCACCGATCCAGATCGAGCTCGATCCAACTCAATAGTCTGAACGACAAACGACGCCGAACGGTGAAACTTGTCGCGGACGCTGCATCCGATGCAAGCCAGCAAAGTTTGCGTCCAAAATGGTTGCTCTTTTTGCGTTACATAGAGGTGAAGGTGGTAGCGTTACCACCAGCACTTTGTCACGCAGGGAGATTGATGCATGATGCACATAGGGTTACACCTGCGGTTCGCTGGCCAGACCGGCTTCTCAAGAACAGCTTCTGGAGACTCCCGTTTAGCATCCCGAATCTGTAGGGCGTTCTGTACACCCGATCTTTGCAGAAGCTGGCCGTCTGGCACGTCATTAAAAAAGCCGCAAGTTGTTTGTTAGAAACAACCTGCGGCTTCCGTTTTTTTTTGAGAATTCCACAAATTCAATCGGGGCGACACGATTCGAACGTGCGACCTTCTGGTCCCAAACCAGACGCTCTGCCAGGCTGAGCTACGCCCCGATAAGGCAGTTTTCGGACGATCTTGGAACGCCTGTGGAAGACGTTCGCGTCCGAGAAGGCGAGAGATTAGCGAACGTTTCCGTTTCTCGAAAGTCCACTTGGGAGTTCCTGGCCACAGAATTTTTTCAGTGACCGAAATCCCTCGCTCGCATTCAGTGTTGTTGTTGCTGCGCGATAGGTTCGCCGGTCCCGAGTTGAGCGAGAACCTGCAAAATTCCGTTCAGATGGGCCATTCGGGGGCCAAACCGATCGATGAATTCGTTCAGCATGTATTCACCTTCGACCAAGTGATCGCCCGAATCGTCGATCTCTTCGGTCAACGTTTGCAAAAATTCGGTTTGCACTTCGCTGAGCGTTTCCGCGGCGCGTCGGCAGGCCCGAGACAGTTGCGGGTTGGCGTCTTTCCATTGCTGCAATTCACCCGCACGTTGCTTGTGCATTGCGGCATTTTGTTGAACCAATTCGGTCAACAATTTGGTCTGTTGCTGCTGGCTGACGACCAATTGACGCAGCAACCCAACCGTCAGTTCCTCGTTCGAAACTGGCACGCCAGCGTCTGATTCCGCTGAGACATCGATGCGGAAAACGGGCGATGTGGGGTTGTCGTCGTAGGACATAAGCAATGATTCCGATTCGGGTCCGATGGGGTCGTGTCCGATGATGTCCCGAGTATAACCACGCCGAAAATTGTTTGTCGAGCAAATCCTTATTTTCGGATCCGGAGGCACCGGAAGGCAACGTTTGAACACGATCACGCCGGTCCCGGTGAGTCTGACGACCCTCCGGGATAGCGAGCGAAATACGTTTTCAAATCGCTGGATTCGGTCTTGCCCAAACTGCCTATTTGGCCGTGTGCAGGAAGGTCTTCCAGGACGCGTAGCGTGGGTCATCCATCGAATGAGTCATCAATGGATTGAACCGAGGCTTGATCGGACGAGACAGCAGCTTCATGTGTGCTTGTTGCGGCGTGCGTCCACCTTTGCGGCTGTTGCAACGCAAGCAGCAACACACGATGTTTTCCCACGTCGTTCCACCGCCATGAGAGCGGGGGACGACGTGATCCAGGCTGAGCTTGTGCGTCGGTTCCGCTTTGCCGCAATACTGGCAAGTGTGATCGTCGCGGGCGAACAGGTTCTTTCGATTGAATCGAACCGTTTGGGCCGGCATGCGATCGAACCGCGTCAACCGAGTGATCCGTGGGACCTTCATTTCAAACCCGACGGCTTGAATGTATTCGTCCTCCGGTTGCTTTTGAGCTGATGCCAATTGGCTCAGTTCACACCAGCTATCGAAGTCGTATCCGATGAATTGTCCATCGTCGTTGTCAATGACTTCCGCACAATCGCGATACAAAAGCGTCAACGCTCGACGAACATTGACCACGCGAATCGCCATGTAAAAGCGATTCAGCACCAACACGTTGGTTTCTAAAACCCGTCCGCTCATTGTTGCGTCAGTCCTTTCCTCGATCAGAAAGTTGGCTTCGAAGTTGCTCCATCGTAGCGTTTGGGAAAAGAAGAAACCACAGTTTTCGTCGTCTCTTCCACCTTCGCTCCGTCGTTCCTGCAACGTGACGGGGCTGGTTCCCAAGGCGCCAATGAGACGGGAAATTACAGGGTCTGGTTCACCCTCGTGTGTCCATTTTGCCTTTCCACTTCAATTCTTCTGACAGAATTCACAGCATGATCGAACTGCAAATTGCATGGTTGCTTCTCGCGGTCCTGTCGCCAACAGCGTTTGGAATAGTCGCGGAGACCGACGCTGGATCGCTCGCCGAAAATCGCGTGGTAGCGGTTGTCGATGCGAAAACGATGGAGCTTGCGAGCCTTCCAGCCGGACATTGGTTGGCACAAGCGGATCCGGTCGCGACGGAAGAAGCCGGCGGCTTTTGGGCGAGAGTCAGTGATGGGTTGATTTGGACGCGGGATACCGTTCGAGACGTGATGATGCCGATCGGTGTGGTTGCGTTGGGAATCGGGCTGATTCTCGCCTGCACGTTGGCGTGGTTGCTGAATTTGGTCGCTCTGCCGGGCAATTGGCTGGCGATCGCCCTGATGGCGTTGTACGCGTGGTTGGGACCGGAAACCGGGCGTTGGCAGCTCGGGTTGGTTTCGTTGGCGATCGCGTTTGTGCTGGGTTTGGTCGGCGAATTGGTTGAGTTTTTGGCGGGGGCGATGGGGGCCAGCCGAGCGGGGGCGAGTCGCCGAGCCACGATGATGGCGATTGTGGGTTCGATCATCGGGGCCATTGTGGGAGGAATTGTGGGGCTACCGATTCCCGTCGTTGGTCCGGTTTTGGCGGCGATTTTGTTCGGAGGATTGGGGGCGACCGCGGGAGCCATGTTCGCGGAATGGAACGACGGGAAGAATTGGCGAGACAGTTGGCGGATTGGCCAGGCCGCGTTTTGGGGCCGAACGACCGGAACGGTTGGGAAAATGGTCGCTGGGCTGTTGGTTTTGGTTGTCTGCGTGTTTGGGGTGCTTTTCTGATCACCAGGCGATTTCGATAGTCAGTTTTTGGATCGCCAGGATTGTGGGCCGTTTCACGTGATCGAACTAGGATTTTGCCAGCGTTTTGGCTAGTCTTGATCCATCGAAACCACGTTTCACCCGTCCGTCGTTTACTTCTTCTTTCGCTCCCGGCAACACAATCATTCATGCTCAAAGCACTCGAGCTGGCCGGTTTCAAGAGCTTCGCTGATCGCACGCGGTTTGATTTTCCCGACGGCATCACGGTCGTCGTGGGACCAAACGGTTCCGGAAAGTCGAACATTGTCGATGCGATGAAATGGGTCTTGGGCAGTCAAAGTGCCAAGAGTCTGCGCGGGAAGGACATGTCCGATGTGATCTTCAAAGGGTCACAAACTCGCGGGCCCGCCGGTGCCGCCGAAGCGACGATCATTTTCGACAACAGTGGCGGCCAGATGCCGGTCGACGCTCCCGAGGTCCACGTGACTCGGCGAGTCTATCGCAGCGGCGAAGGCGAATACCTGATCAACCAACAGGCGGTCCGGCTGAAGGACGTCAAGGCTCTGATTCGCGGAACCGGTATCGGGATCGATGCCTACAGTTTGATCGAACAGGGCAAAGTCGATCGGATGCTGCAAGCCAACGCGAAAGATCGGCGAGCGATCTTCGAAGAGGCCGCCGGGATCAGTCGTTTCAAAGCCAAGAAGGTGGAAGCCGAGCGGCGACTGGAACGCGTGCAGACGAACCTGACGCGTTTGGGTGACATCGTTGACGAAGTCGCCACGCGATTGAAAACGCTGAAGAGCCAAGCCGGGAAAGCAGAACGCTATCGCCAAGCCAGTGACCGATTGAAGGAACTTCGAACGGTTGTCGCTTGGAACGATTGGTTGACGTTGTCAACGGACCTGAACGAAGCAACCACGCAATTGGAAGCGGCTCAACGACAGCATCGTGAAGCCGACGCATTGCGGGAGTCGTTGGAAGAGCAACGGCAAGCTGCCGAGATGCAATTGCAGACAATTGCCGAAGCGGCTCGCGAAGCGGAGCAAAGCCGCAGCGAGTTGTCAGGCGAAATTGCCCGCATTGGTGGTCGCCGCGAATCGGATCAGACGACGTTGGTCGAGCAACGACGCACGTTGATCGGACACTACCGTCGTTTGCGTGCGATGCGAACCGAAGCGGGATCGGCGATCGCAGATTTGCGAAAGACAATCGCGGCGTTGGAAGTCGCTGAGGCTGAGCTGGCCGACGTCCAACAGAAGAAGGAATCAATCGCCGCCAAGCGTGATGCGGAACAAGCGACCGTTCACCGCATCGAGACCACGCGCGATGATTTGCAACGCGATCATTTGGCTGCGGTCCGTCGCGTCGCCGAGCACGAGGCGAATCGAGGCCGGGTGGCTCAGCAAATGCGTGAAGCCGCGCGGGCTCTCGAAGAGATCGCTCGAAATTCGGTGACAGCCGAAGACGGGCTGAAGACCGCTCAACGAGATCACGACGAAGTTGCTCGTAACGTTTCGGAGCTTGAGAAACGAATCACCGACGCACAACGCGAAGTCGAAATCGCCGACGCGAAAGTGTGTGAGACGCGACGAGTCTTGGAACGACGCCGCGAAGAAATTGGATCGCTGAAGATTCGGCTGCAAGGGATCACCGAGCGTGCTCGCGTGCTCGAAGAGCTGCAGCAGAAACAGGAAGGCGTCAGCGGCGGCGTTCGCGAAGTGCTGCGGATGAGCAATGCTGAGCTGAAGAAAGATCTGGTCGGTATCGTCGCGGATTGTTTTTCCGTCGATCGGCAAGTCGCTCCATTGATTGATGCCGCTCTCGGACCACGCAGCCAGTACGTCATCGTTCGCGGTGGCTCGGTGAGCGATGCGATTAGCCGTGGCGATATCAAGATTGGCACTCGCGTCGGGATCATCCGTTTAGATGAACTTCCCAACCGGCGTCCCGGCGACAAAATTCGCTTGGACGGGTTGGCTGGTGTGATCGGTCGCGCCGACAAAATGATCGATTGCGAAGTCGAATTGGAACCATTGGTTCGCCATCTCCTCGGCAACACATGGTTGGTCGACACGTTGGCCACGGCAATTGGTTTGCGAAAACTTTCGTCGGCGGGTTTGCGATTCGTGACCGCATCGGGCGACTTGTTGGACAATGATGGATCGAGTGTCGTGGGGCCTCCCGGCGGCGAGACCGGATTGGTCAGCCGGCGCAGCGAGTTGGCGGCGGCGAAGTCCGAGATGCAGCATTACAGCTATCAGATTGCCGAAGCTGAAAAAGAAGTCGGTCGCTTGACCGGGGTTGTCGATAGCGAAGCGGCCGAGCTTGGTCGTCACGAGCAGGCGATGCGGAAATGGATCACTGAACACGCGGCGGCAGAAGCCAAACTGCATCACGTGGCCGAGCGATTGTCGGCTCGTCAGGCGACCGTGGACGAACTCAAACGATCGTCGGCGTCACACAACGAATTGCTCGCAACGGCCAAACAACAAGACGGCGAGCTGGCTGTTTCGATTCAACAGGGAAAGCAAGAGATCGAGACGCTGGAAGCTCAGCGGACCGAAGTCGACGTTCAACTGACCGCGGCGTCGGAGCAACTTCGCGAAGTGCAATCCGAGGCGATGAGCATTTCGGTCGAGGCCGCACGTAGCGAACAGCGCGTCGAATCGTTGACGATCGCTGCCGATGTGGCTCGTCGCGATCAAAGCCAACGCGAAGCGGCGAACCAAGAAGTTCGCGACGCGATGAATCGAACGCGAGAGCGGATCACTGAGATCGAAACGCGAATCTTGGAAGCCGACAATCGCTTGGCGGAATTGATGATCGCAATGGAAGCGGCGGATTCAAAACTCCAGATTTTGGCAGCCGAAGCCAACCAGGAACGCGAAGCAACACGCCGCGTCCAAACCGAATCGCAAGCGGCGATCAAGGCCGTCGCGAAAGCAACCGAATCCGTCGCGACAATCAGTTCCGCTCGCGATGCTGCGGCGCTGAAACAAACGACGTTGGCCGATCGAATCGCCGAGGATTATCAGATCGACCTGCGGAATGATGAGCCGCCAGAAGAACTCGCTGAAATCGAGGATCGATCATCGGTCGATGAAGAGATCAGTCGTCTTCGAGGCCAGGTGCAAAACGTTGGCTCGGTCAACATGGAAGCCTTGGAAGAACTCAATGAGTTGCAGGTTCGCTACGACGAGCTGCATGGCCAGTACCAGGATTTGACCGCTGCGAAAGATTCGCTTCAACGCGTGATCGCTCGGATCAACGCTGATTCTCGGCGGTTGTTCTTGGATACGCTCGAAGCCATCCGAATCAACTTCCAGAAGCTGTATCGCAAATCATTTGGTGGTGGTCATGCCGATTTGATTTTGGAAGAGTCGGACGACCCCTTGGAAGCCGGTGTCGAGATCGTTGCCACGCCTCCTGGGAAACCGAGTTTCAGCAACTCGTTGTTGTCCGGTGGTGAAAAGGCATTGACGGCCGTGGCTTTGTTGATGTCAATCTTCCAGTATCGGCCCAGCCCGTTCTGCGTGCTGGACGAAGTGGACGCGCCGTTCGATGAAGCCAATATCGGCCGATTCGTGACCGTGTTGACGGAGTTTTTGGATCAGTCCAAGTTCATCGTTGTGACGCACAGTAAGAAAACGATGACCGCGGCGACAACGTTGTACGGTGTCACGATGCAAGAGTCCGGGGTCAGCAAACAAGTCTCGATTCGGTTCGAAGATGTCAGCGAAGACGGACAAATCAACGCCGCGTAAACGCGATTTCTTACTCGCGATGGGATCGATTCCGGGGAAGTTGCCACTGCGTCTACGTGTGCATCGTCCACGCTGGGCTCGTTCGCGTTCCAAGATTGGAAACGTTCCTGGTGATTTGTCGAGTGATGTCTCGTCGAAGAAGAAGGACACCGTCCCCAGTCACATTCGTGTCATCCAGTACGACGGACGGACGCATACCAACGAAGTCGTTGAATCCATCGAGTTTGATGACTCGGCCAATCCGGACGTTGTGACCTGGATCGATTTGCATGGCATCCGTGACATGGACGCACTGCGTTCGCTCGGGCGACGATTTGGTTTGCACCCGCTGGCCCTGGAAGACGTGGTGCAGATGGATCAACACGCAAAGATGGAACGCTACGGCGAGACGTTGTTTTTTATCGCCCGGATGCCGGTTGGCGACAACGGCTTTCACACCGAACAAGTCAGCATTTTCTTGGTCGGCAACACCGTCATCACGATTCAAGAGAAGGTCGGGGATTGTCTGGATCCCGTTCGCGATCGGATCTCTCACGCGCGGGGACGCATTCGAGATCGCGGCGCCGATTACCTGGTTTACGCCGTCATTGATGCGATCATCGATGGCTACTTTCCAATCATTGATCGCTACGAAAGTCACTTGTCCGAGATGGCCGAATTGCTGCAGGATGCGGACAACGACAATCTGCCGATGCACCTGCACCACATCCGAGCGGACTTGTTGGCGATTCGGAAAACGGTCCAGCAACATCGCGACGCGTTGCGGTTGTTGTTGCGGGAAGGCGATGGCATTTTGGCCAATGACACACGCTTGTATCTCCGAGATTGCCAGGACCACATTGGGCAATTGATGGAAGCCGCGGACACCGACCGCGAGACCTGCGGCGAATTGCGAGAGCTGTATTTCGCGTTGCTGGGGCAAAAAAATAATGACGTGATGAAAGTGCTCACGATCATCGCAACGATTTTCATCCCGATGAGTTTTGTCGCTGGGATCTACGGGATGAACTTCGACCAGAAGGCGTCACCGCTGAACATGCCCGAACTGGAATGGAGTTTTGGTTACCCGTTCGCTCTTTCAGTGATGATGGTTTTGGCATTGAGCCTGCTGTACTTCTTGTACCGCAAGGGATGGTTGGGGTAGCAGGTCTGGTCTGAATCGGCCGGTTTTTGAGGCCAATTGCAGGCGATTTCGCCCGATGAATGGACCACCGGATCGCGCGGACGTTAGGTGGTGAGACAGTCCGTCGGGGCGTAGAATCTGGGCCCACTGATTCGACCTGTCTCCCCGTTATCCCCGGTGCGATCTCATCATGACTTCTGGTTCCAACCCCGTTTCGTCTCCTTCCATGACCGTCGACGAAGCCTTGGCCGCGATCGATCAAGCTTGCCAAGAAAAGAAGCTGACCGCTGGAGCCGTTGAAAACATTCGATCTTGGTTGACCGAAGATCGATATCGCGAATATCGCGGCCAAACGATTCAGCACATCGCCGATGGCATGTGGCAAAAACTGGATGACGTTTTTTGGACAATCATTCCATTCGGTACCGGCGGCCGTCGCGGACGGATGTACGAGATCGGATCCAACGCGATCAATGATCGAACGATCGGTGAGAGCGCCCAAGGGTTGGCGGATTACGTGGTTCAGTATCACGGCGGTGCCAAGCAATTGTCGTGTGCGATTGCCTACGACACGCGTCACAAATCTCGTCACTTCACCGAGTTGTGTGCAGGCATCATGGTCGCGGCCGGGTTCAAGGTTTATTTGCTGGACGATTACCGGGCGACGCCACAGTTGTCGTTCGCCGTGCGTCACTTGAACTGCGATTGCGGCATCATGGTGACGGCCAGTCACAACCCACCGAGCGACAATGCGGTGAAGGTTTATTGGTCCACGGGCGGTCAAGTTTTGCCTCCGCACGACAAAGCGATCATCGATGGAGTGATGAGCTGCCAAGAAATTCGCGTCACTCCATTCGCGGAAGCGATGGCCGACGGGCGCATCGAAGTGGTTACCGAGCAAATTGATACGGCTTTCATTGACGCCGCGTCGCAGTGTGCATTCGAAGGTTCGCGTGATGTCAAAGTTCTTTACTCGCCACTGCACGGTGTCGGCGAAGAAGCCGTTGTTCCGTTGATGAAGCGAGACGGTTTCACACAACTTGACGTCTACGAAGGGCACCGCGAAAAAAGTGGGGACTTCCCGAATGTTCCCGGGCACGTTTCCAACCCCGAGAACGCGGCTGTTTTCGAAGCTCCCATCGAAACGGCGCGTGCGGGCGGATATGACCTGGTTTTGGCAACCGATCCCGACTGCGATCGGTTGGGCGTGGCCGCTCCATTGACGACCGATCCCAGTGGCGAATGGGGAACATTCACCGGCAACCAGATCGCTGCTTTGCTGGCGGACTATGTGCTGGAGCAAACAGTGAAGTCAGGCAAACTGACTGAGCGTTCCTACGTCATCAAGACCTTGGTCACCACCGAATTGGTTCGACGGATCGCCGAGTCGCACGGTGCACGCTGCGTTGGCGATTTGTTGGTCGGATACAAATACATTGCTGAGGCGATGGATCGCGAAGGTCCCGAAGACTTTGTCTACGGATGCGAGGAATCGCACGGTTACCTTGTCGGCACTTACGCTCGGGACAAAGACGGCGCGGTCGCTTGCATGTTGATGGGCGAGTTGGCGGCGAAGTTGAAGGCCGAAGGCAAGTCCATGCATGAGTACATGGCTGGCTTGTATAGCAAACACGGTTTGCATCGTGAGAATTTGATCAACGTGTTCATGGAAGGCAGCGAAGGGATGGCTGCGATGCAAGGCTTGATGAAAGCTTTCCGCGCCGAGCCACCAAAATCGCTGGGCGGAATCGCGGTCGCTCAAGTGCGAGACTACGGTAGTGCGACGATTTTGAACGTCGCCGATGGTTCCACTTCGCCGCTGGAAGGACCAAGTGGCAACTTGGTCATCATGGATTTGGAGATGGACGGCAACTATGTCGCGGTTCGTCCAAGCGGCACCGAGCCCAAAGTGAAGTTCTACGTGTTCACTCGTTTGGAAGCCGCCGAGTCGCAAGACGCGAGTGCAGCGGACATCAAGCTGTCCGATCGCTTGCGTGCGATCGAAGAAGACGTCCGTGACTTCGCTCGCCTGCACTCCTGAGATGCTTTGAACTCTTGAGACTCGTTGAGTCGTCTCAGCGGTTGAGCGAATAGAGAATCAAGCCGGCCAGAATTCGGGCGGCGTCGGTGGTGTTGTAGCCGGGGCACTGCACCGAGTTTTGTGACTCCAATGCACAACTGAGATCGAGCGGCGAGTAGTACACCGCCGCTTGGTCGTCGACCTGCAGTAGATCGACGATTGGTGTGGATCTTACGCGACTGATCTTGAGCGTTTGGTTTTTCTGACGTTCGCCAGATTGGTTTGTTCGCCGGATGGTGACGTCACTTAAATCGTAGCCGCCGTATCGAGTTGTCCAGGCGGGATGTTCTTTTTCCATCGGCTCGAATGACTCGCCGGAGAACAGGTCGGCAAGTTGCGACCGGATGGATGTCCCGAATGCTTCGCTGCCGCAGATGGGGCTGGCGATGATGATGCCACCTCGGGATGCAAATGCTCGCAACGCATCTTTCTCAGGTGGTTTGAGATTCACTGCGGTTTGTCCGTGCAGATACAGCACCCCCACGCGGGCCAGTGATTCCTCGGTCAGCTCAATCGGATCGTTCACCGCGATGACTTCGATCGCCAGCTTTTCGCGAATCAGCGTGGCGGCATTTGGGAGAGCCCGCAGGACTTGTTTTTCGCCCGCACCAAGTGCACCGACGGCGATTGGGATGGCTCCGCGTGTGGGTGGAGGTGCGGTTGATCCATCGACGATTGATGTTGCATCGAGCTTGTTCTTGAGTTCTCGTCCGGTCGCATAAGCGATGATGTTTTCGCCGATCGAAATGCCCGCTTCGATTTGAGGTCGCAGGGCGGCTGGCATGTCGCCGTTGCGAAGAAGTGGTCCGCTGTGTTGCCATCGACACGACAAACTTCGCGGCGAATAGAACACCGGTGTTCGGCAGCAGGCACCGATGCCGTAGACCCAGTAGTCCGTGCCGATGGCTGTTGGATCAACGGGACGCTCGGCGAACCAAACCGGATGGGACGGTGGTAAGCGTTCGAGTTGGTTGCCGGGAAACCATCGTTGACTGAGGTCGATCACGCTTGCTTGGAAGCCAGACGCTTCGCCGCATCCGTCTCCACCGATCGCATCGAACAAAATCGATCCACCTTGATCGATGTATTGCTTCAGTGTGTCGACCAGTTCGTTGCTGAATTGAATTCTTTGCGAACCACGAATCACGATCACCGGAACTCGCAAGAGATCAGCGACCGAGGCACCTTCGGCTTGGATCGTTTGCCAAGTCAGTTCCTGCGACCAGTCGCGTTCAACGTGTCGCACCAGTTGTTTGAGCGAAGTTGAAAACGGAATCGAAGCGGTGTTGTTTGCATCGAGTGTTCGAAGCGATGGATGGTCGAGTTGCCCCACGACCACTTGCCGTTTGCCTTTGGAAAGGAACAGCAACGCAAACGAAGTGGCGACTTCCCGTTTGCTTTCCGCGGGCCCCGAACCGATCCAGAATCCGCGAAAAGCGTCTTGGAGGCCGACTAAGTGTTCGGCGCCTTCGCGGTACCAATCGTGTCCACCGATCAAGCGACGACCCGACAATCGTCCGACCCGTTCGATGGCGTACAGGTAATAGAAGTCGCTCGATAAAGTGCTGCCGGGGTTGGTATCGACCGTGAAGATTTTGCTCAGAAACTGAAATCCATTTTCAATTGCGGGATCACCGGTTTGTTCGTTGCAGCACTGAAGCGTTTTTTGGTCGCTGTCGAGCGTGCTCAAAGCGTCTTGCGCGATCAGCAACGAACCGATTCCTGCACAGGTCATGCTGCCGGTTGGATCGTTGGATCGGTACGGCCAGCCTCCTCGCTGCAATTGCAAGTTCCGCCAATAGGCTTGGGCTCGTTGGAACACGGCGGGGTCGACTTCCACGCCTCGGTTGACGGCTTCTCCCAGAGCCAGCAAAGCGAATTGACTGTTCGATGGATCGCCGTCGCCTCTGCGGTCGCCGTAGTCCCATGCTCCCGGGTTTCGCGAATTGGCCGCTTTTTGATTTTCGGTCAACCAAGCGACGTTGCGACGAATTCGCGGCAGGTCGCCGAGAGCACCGACATGGCAGAAGACCAGCGTTTGCAGACTGACGGCGTAGGTTTGCGTGGGCTCGTAGCGGCGAAGGTAGCTCAGCGCGCGGACCATGTCAGGATCGTTGCGGGACACTCCCGCGTTGAGCCACGCGAGGGTGCAAAGTGCCGACAAGCCGCAGGATTGGCCGGTAAACTCATCCCATCCTCCCCGGTCGGTTTGCGACTTGCGAAGGTATTCGACTCCTCGATCAATCGCTCGCTGTACCGTGGGAGCATCAATGCGACCGCGATTGTTTTGGGCGGCGCAGTGTGGAGCGGTGGTCGTGAGCGTGGTGACGATGCAAAGCACAACGATGATTGCACACCGATATCGCTTGGTTGCCGCAAGGCGTAAACTGCGAAGACTCCCGCATGCGAGCGTTTGGCCGGATTGGTTTGGATCCATGACGCCATCGATTTGAGCCGTGCGGTGACAACCCGTGTGACTCGATACATTGTGATTTGGACTGTGATTCATGGCTGATCCTTCGGTTCCGACCCCTCCACCAATGAACCCCGCCGCAGGAAATGCAGCGTCAAATGCGAGTTCGGGTGATGCGTCCAAGCCCCGCAATTTGGCAGACGTGTTGCGAGAGTTCTCGGAACATCAAAAGAAGATGCGGGATGAGTTGGCAAAGGTCATTGTGGGCCAAACAGACACGATCGAACAGTTGCTAGCGGCCATCTTTACTCGAGGCCACTGTTTACTCGAGGGTGTACCGGGGCTGGCCAAGACTTTGATGGTCAGCACGCTCGCGAATATTTTGGATGTGTCGTTTAAACGGGTGCAGTTCACGCCCGACTTGATGCCGTCGGACATCACCGGGACTCAGGTGATGGAAGAAGATGAGTCGGGACGGCGAAGTTTCCGGTTTGTTGAGGGGCCGATCTTTGCCAACATTCTACTGGCCGACGAGATCAACCGGACGCCACCGAAAACCCAGGCGGCTCTGTTGGAGGCGATGCAGGAACGTCAGGTCTCGGTGGGACGGGAGACGCACGCTCTTCCTGAGCCGTTTTTTACAATCGCGACGCAGAACCCGGTCGAGCAGGAAGGCACGTACCCGTTGCCGGAAGCCCAACTCGACCGATTCATGTTCAACATCAAAATCGATTATCCCTCGGCTGAGGAAGAAGAAAAGATTCTGATGGCGACGACGCGAGGTGAGTCGGCGACTGTGAACAAAATTCTCTCCGCACGAGCGATTTTGAATTGTCAGAAATTGGTCAGCAGCATTGCGGCCGGACCGCTTGTGATCCGATACGCGGCCCAGCTCGTCCGGGCGACGCGACCTTCGGATGAGTCTGCACCGAAGTATGTTCAAGAACTCGTCGATTGGGGGGCGGGACCTCGCGCCGGGCAAAACTTAATCGCCGGTGGCAAGGCCATCGCGGCGATGAATGGCCGGTTCAGCGTGGAGCCTGGCGACATTCAGAAAATTGCTTTGCCCGTGTTGCGGCACCGGATCGCGACCAACTTCCAAGCCCAAGCCGAGGGGATGAACACGGATTCTGTGATTCAGCGGCTATTAAGTGACATCCCAATTCCGGAACCAGCTAAAATGGAACGCTCCAAATGACGAGGGTTTTTGGGTGCCAGGATTCGTTGCGGCGTGAGCGTTGACGCGGCAATCGAGTTGTGCACCCAATCCGAGTCACTCCCGCCTGATGCCCACCCGACAAATTTCTGCCATGTCGTATCGCTCGCAATACCAATCGAAATGCCGCCGTGCGCGATCGTTCCAAGCAAGCGCCCGTGAGAAAAGTGTCAGTTATCTTCGGGGTGCGATGAGAGATGTGCCCGGTTTGCCGAAAAGGTACCTGACACCTTTCTTGATGTTGTTAGCGGTGACCTGTTGGGCGGACGATGAATCGGATCAGCGGGAGTTTTTTGAGAATCGCATTCGACCGTTGTTGAGCGAACATTGCTACGAGTGCCACGGATCAGATGTCGATGAGCGGCAAGGCAGCTTGAGAGTCGACCACGGATCGTTTTTGCTGAGCGGTGGCGATTCGGGACCCGCCCTCATCGCGGGCGAGGTTGACGACAGTTTGTTGATCGAGGCGGTTCGTTTTGAATCTTACGAAATGCCGCCATCGGGCAAGCTTTCCGATGAAGATATCGGGGCGTTGGAAAAGTGGGTCGCTGACGGGGCCTACTGGCCCGAGGAACCGTTGCCCGAAGGAGCCGAAGGCGAAGTCGATTCGTTTGACTTGGACGACCGTCGCGAAAACCACTGGGCGTGGCAGCCGGTCCGTGACAGCACACCTCCGGCGGTCAGCAATCCGGAGTGGACTCGTGATTCAATCGACCGATTCACATTGGCTGGTTTAGAAGACGCGGGGCTTTCGCCAGCAAACCCAGCCGACCGAAAGACGCTGGTACGCCGGTTGACGTTTGCATTGACAGGCTTGCCACCGACACCAGAAGAGGTCGCAAAATTTGAGCGTGATTCACGTCCGGATGCGATGCACCGTTTGCTGGATCGGCTGATTGCTTCGCCCGAGTTTGGCAACCGTTGGGGCCGGCATTGGCTGGATTTGGTTCGCTATGCCGAGTCGCGCGGGCACGAATTTGATGCCGACATTCCGAACGCGTCGCAGTACCGCGACTACGTCGTGCGAGGGCTCAATTCGGATGTGCCGTATGACCAATGGGTGGGAGAGCACATCGCTGGCGACCTGATGACTCAGCCACGAATGAGTTATCAGGGACCGGAGGGTGGAGCCCCGTTCAATGAGTCGATCTTGGGAACAGGTTTTTGGCATCTGGGCGAATGGGTTCACTCGCCAGTCGATATTCGAAAAGATGAATCCGATCGCATCGACAACATGATCGATGTGATGTCGAAAACGTTTCAAGGCGTCACGGTCGCGTGTGCTCGATGTCACGACCACAAGTTTGATGCCATCTCGACGGCTGACTATTACTCGCTGTCAGGCTTTCTGCAGAGCAGCGACTACGCCGAAGTTCGTTTTGACACGATCGAGCACAATGGCCGCGTAGCGAATGAACTTCAGAAACTGGATGAAACCTATCGCGAAAAGTTTGAGGCGACTTTTGCGGATCTGTATCGGGCTGCCGAGCTCGATGAGTTAAATGTTGACTGGCCCGAAGCGGTTGTGAATTCGTTTGATCAACTGAACGCGGAGGACTTCCGACAGAACGGTTTCATTTTTGGTGCCGGGCCTCTCATCGCGGGCGAGCCACAACTGATCCCGTCGAACAAGGCGGATGCTGCGGATGCAGACGTGATCGCTCAGCAATTGGTCACGCTGACCAAGAACGCGGTTGCAAAAAACGATGAAGCTTGGAACGGATTGGAGTCCATTCGATCCAAGACTACCAACGCGCGGGGCAAGTTGAAGGCTTACCCGCGTCCAGGCCGAACGCTGCGTTTGCCGACGTTTGAATTGACCGAGCCTGTCGTTTCGATTCGGCTTCGTGGAACGGGCAACGTTTTCGCATGTGTTGATTCACACCGTTTGGTGGATGGCCCGTTGCATGGCGAAACGATCGTCAAGTTCAAAGAAGTTGACGGCTGGGTCCAAATGAATCTTGGCCGATACATCGGTCATCGATTGCACTTGGAATTCACACCCGCTGAAAATCAAAGCATCGAAATTCTTTGTGTGGCTCAGTCTTCCAAGGAGGATTTGGGTGCAACCCGGAAGGGAATTCAAAGCCGACTCGATGCGGAAGCGGAACGAATTGCTTCGTTGGAAGAAAAGATTCGAGAGCGAGTTACCTCGGACGAATCCATTCGATCGGACGTTGCGAAGTGGCGATCCGAATGGTCGACCCAACGTCAGGAATTGGCGTCGCAGATTCGAAAGCGATCGCGATTAGCGATTGGCATGATCGACGGTAGCGGTGAGGACGCGGCAATCTTGATTCGCGGCAATTCATCCAGCGAAGGCGACATTGAACCTCGGCATTTTTTGACCGCCATCACGGGCGGTGAACGCATCGGCGACGCGACCGGAAGTGGTCGCTTGGAACTTGCTGATCAAATCAACGATCCAAACAATCCGCTTACGTCTCGGGTGATCACCAATCGTCTATGGCATCATCTTTTGGGACGAGGCATTGTGCCGACCACGGACGACTTTGGTGTGTTGGGGATGCGTCCGACGCACCCGGAATTGCTCGATCACCTCGCCACGGACTTTGATCGTCACGGTCGTCATCTGAAATGGATGATTCGGCGAATTGCTCTGACAAACACCTATCAGATGTCGATGCAAAGTGTCTCCGAAGAGATGGCCTCGCATGCCGAGTCGGTTGATCCCAAGAACGAGTTGCTGCACCACAGCAATCTGCATCGGCTGGAGGGAGAGGTCATTCGCGATAGTTTGTTGGCGATCTCTGGTCAGCTCGATCGATCGTTGGAGGGTGATTCGGTGCCAATTCACTTGACATCGTTCATGAACGGTCGAGGGCGTCCCGCGAAGAGTGGTCCGCTGGATGGGGCTCGACGTCGATCGATTTACTTGGCCGTCCGACGAAATTTTCTTTCGCCGATGATGAGCGTGTTTGATACGCCCAATCCTTTCAGCACGATGGGGCGTCGCAATGCGTCCAACGTTCCGGCTCAAGCATTGGTGATGCTCAACGATCCATTGGTGAAAAAACAATCGCAATTGTTTGCCGAGCGAGCGATGCGAGAAGTGCCGCCCAATCATTCCTCGGGCTCCGGCGAGTCTTCGCGTTCGGCTGAGACGATCGCCGTTGAGCAGCGAATCGACTGGATGTTCTGGACCGCGCTCGGACGTCCGGCGGAAGAGGCCGAGTTGAATTCCATTCGGGAATACATCCAGGCATCCAGTGAGGCTACGGCAGCGACCGTGGATGATGTCTCGTTGTGGGCCAACGTGGCTCATGCCATCGTCAACACCAAAGAATTTATATTTGTGCCATGACCGGTCTTTCAACTTTCGGGCATCCGTCCATCAGTCGGCGTCAGATGTTGGCTCAAACTTCCATGGGGTTTGGTGGCGTGGCGTTGGCTGCGCTCATGAACGAGGCATCCGCTGATCATGCGGGACATGGCGTTCATCATCCGGCGAAGGCGAAGAATGTCATCTTCCTTTACATGGATGGTGGACCGTCACAGATCGACACATTTGATCCCAAGCCTTTGTTGACCAAGATGGATGGTCGCGAACCGGGAGATTTGTTCCGCGTCGAGCCGACTCAGTTCAACAACAACGGCAAAGTTCTCGGCAGCCCGTGGAAGTTCAAACAACACGGTGAGAGCGGCATTCCGGTCAGCAGTTTGTTCCCGAACGTTGCTGAATGCGTGGACGAGCTCGCGGTGGTCCGCTCGATGGTTTCTGAGTTTTCCGAGCACACGTTTGCAAACTATTTTTTGCACACCGGCAGTGGACTGCAGGGGCGTCCAAGCATGGGCGCTTGGGTGAACTACGGCTTGGGTTCGGAGTGCAACAACCTTCCCGGATTTGTTGTCTTGAACGGAGGTTTGATTCCTCCTGGTGGGCTGGATTGTTTTGGCAACGGCTTTCTGCCGGCGACCTACCAAGGGTCTGTCTTTCAGCCCCACGGAACCGCGGTTGCGAACATCAAGTCACCTGAACCGGACATCGGACGCCAACGGGCACATCTCGATCTGATCGGCAAGTTGGATTCCGAAGCGATGCGTCATGGACTGCGGCACGACGCAGTTGAATCGGCAATTGCGAATTATGAACTGGCGTTTCAGATGCAAGCGGCAGTTCCGGAGTTGATGTCGATCAAAGACGAACCGGAGCACATTCGCAAACTGTATGGATTGGACGCGAAGTACAAGCCGACCCAAATCTATGCGGCTGAATGCTTGATCGCCCGCCGGCTGATCGAACGCGGCGTGCGCTTCATCGAGTTGACTTGCCCTCAAGTTGGCGGGGACCGTTGGGACCAGCACAACAATCTGAAGGCCGGGCATGAAAACAACGCCCGTGCGGTCGATCAACCGATCGCCGGATTGCTGAAGGATTTGCGTCAACGCGGGTTGCTCGATGAGACGTTGGTCGTTTGGGCGGGCGAATTCGGCCGAACACCATTTGCTCAAGGAGCCAATGGGCGTGACCACAATCCGTTTGGTTTCTCGATTTGGATGGCTGGCGGAGGGATTCGGCCGGGCATCACTTACGGTGCAACGGACGAATTTGGCTACAAAGCGGTCGAAAACCGCACCGAGATTCACGATTTGCACGCGACGATGCTGCACCTGATGGGTGTGGACCACACGCGGTCAACGTTCCGGTTCGGTGGGCGTGATATGCGGTTGACCGATGTGAAGGGACACGTGATGGACGCGGTCATTCAGGGCTAAGAATCGCCTGAATAATCAGTGCTGAATTGTGGTGGTGGATGGGATTTCGGTAGTGGACGAGGCAACGAGT
>NZ_DDGH01000033.1:98792-99652 GCF_002337565.1 Rhodopirellula sp. UBA1907
CGGTAGTGGACGAGGCAACGAGTTCTTGAGCATTGGATTCGTTGCCTCGTCCACCACATCGATTGCGCGGGATTCGTGGCCTCGTCCACTACCCAGTACGGTGATTGTTGTTCACCCGACGCGAAGGTGGGGCGAAGCAGCCCTGACGCTCTTGCGGTAACTTCCTGTCCAGGGTTAGTGTTTGGGCCAACGCCAGATGCTCTACAATCTGGGTTGCCTTGCTTTTCTCCTCTTTTCTGCTGTCGCACACCGCAATCTGTGTCTGATCCTCTGGACGATGCCGAGACACCCACCGGCCCGAACGCTTCCGTTCAATCAGGTCGGGCGTTGGATGCTGCGCCCAAGTGGTCTGAACAGCTTGAGCGACGGTTTGGATTGACTCTGCAACCCGATTTGGTTTCGTGGTTTGACGACGAGGTCTGGCGGACACCCGGGAATGGTGAGTTCATCGTTGCTGTGTCGCCTGAAACCTTGCTCAAGCCGATCCCGGATCCGGTTTGGCCGCCGTTGATGCCGCCCAATTTCCTGCCGCTGGTGGGCAGCCAAGCTGGTGATTGGCTGTGCCTGCGATTGGCAGATGGCGAGAATTCAACGTCTGAAATCACGTACGATCTGTGCCATTGGTATCACGGCGGAGGCGACTGGCTGCCATGGGGAAGCTCTCTCGCCGAAGCATTGTTGTTTGATCAAATTTTGCCGTACCTTCCGGCGAGCGATCAGCGCCACGCGATTCCCTCGCCGATGGACAGTGCCCGCCCGTCGCAGCCTGGCGCGAACGCTTGGCAAGATTGGATGACACGCTCACTGCCCGATGCCATTCGTCCGATTGCGGAAGAGCAACGTTGGCGAGCCGGCGACAC
>NZ_DDGH01000033.1:99755-105906 GCF_002337565.1 Rhodopirellula sp. UBA1907
AACGTTGGCGAGCCGGCGACACCGATTGGATCGACGCTTTGACCGAGGCGGGTGTTTGCAACGTCGCGATCGCTTGCCAATTGGTGATTGACGCGTTGAGCAACGAGCTGACACATCGTTTGAAGCCGGCCGATGCGAATCGGATGGGAATCGCATGGAACGACATCATGCGATGGGGATTTGACTTGCGATCGCTGCCCAACGAGGTTGCTCAGCGATTGCGGGACGAAGGAGTTGCACAAGCGGACGCCATAGATCCTGCTCAACAGGATTGGCAGCGAATCGAGGACCTGTGTGAGCGGGCTCATGCTTTGGTTCCCGAGTTGGCTTGGGCGGCTGAGTTGCTGGGGTACTGCCGTTTGCAACGCGGTGATTCAGCCGGAGCTAAGGTCGCGTTTTTGAATTCATTGCGGTGCAGTGTTTTCACTGACCAAAGCGTTCGCCTGCGAACTCACTGGGCAACATCCGGATCGGATGGGATGGCCAAGTTCGGTGCCTATTGGTTGTGCCGCGAAAATGAGTCTTCGTCGGCATCGTGGGATCACGCTTCGGGCGAAAATGGCGAGAACGCTTTTGCGGTAGCCAATGCGGTGCCCAATTCCATTTTGATGTCTGAGTATCTGGACTGTTTGCAGAACCGAGAAGGTGGTTCGGTACGCAGTCGATTGACGTCGTTTTTCTTGGACCGCGCCGAACAGAACGCCAACATTGGCGAAACGGCCGAAGCGGTTCGATGTCTCTATGCCGCTGGATGGGATTTGGGCACCGAGCCGATGACGTTGTATGCAGACCTGCTAGGGCGATTGGTCGATGCGACGCAAGCCGCCGGGTGGACATCACACGAAAATCTCGCTCGGATGCACCGAGATTGCTTCCGAAAACGATACGGCATTTGAGTCTTCCACCGGCGTCGATTGCCGATTTGGGCAATTAGGATGGACGACGTCAACGCTGACGTGGCCGATGAACATTCACCCTGTCATTCCCAATCAATCGAAAACATGAGCCAGCCCAACTCTGACGACTCCGCCGCCAGCAGCGCACCAAAAACCGGCGACGGTCAAGACGATGTGCAAAAGAACATCGTTTGGCACGCCCACACAGTTTCTCGTGAAGACCGCGAAAGCAAATTGGGGCAACGCGGTGTGGTGGTTTGGTTCACTGGGCTAAGCGGATGCGGCAAGAGCACGATCGCCAATGAGCTGGATCGATTGCTGATCGATCGAGGTGCGACGTGCACGTTGCTGGATGGCGACAATGTGCGTCATGGTTTGTGTGCTCCTCCGTCCGTGTTGCAGGAAGAACATGGTGAGGATTTCGCCGGGCGATTTGGATTGGGGTTTGGTCCCATCGATCGCGAAGAAAACATTCGCCGGATCGGTGCGGTCACCGAGTTGTTCGCATCGGCTGGCGTGATCGTTTTGGCTGCGTTTGTGAGTCCCTACCAGCGGGACCGAGATCGCGTGCGAAAAACGATCGAGAGCAGCGGCCGAGCAGGCGATTTCCTGGAGGTTTTTGTCGACACGCCTCTGGAAATCTGCAAGCAGCGAGATCCCAAGGGGCTGTATCGAAAGGCGATCGCGGGCGAAATCAAAAACTTCACCGGAATCAGCGACCCCTACGACGCACCGCCCTCGCCTGAAATTCATTTGAAGTGGCGGGAGGGCCAGACGCCTCATGATCAGGCAACGGAAATCATCCGCGAAATGGAGAAACGAGGCGTTCTCGGGCCTGCAAAGGGGTGAAAATACTCGCCAAATCGAACCATTCTTGGAGTCAATGCTTAACGACTTGATTCTCGATTGGGCGGTGATGCATTAGACTGCGACCGCACGTGAATCCTCTCGGCGACCTCCTTCGGCATTTGCCCCACGGTTTGATCCCAGTCATGCTCGGCCCCGTTTTTCAACGCGAAGCATCCGTCGTCCCCAAGCGACCGGCGACCTATGTCACACGCGGTGTCTATTTGATGGCACTGTTTCTGTTGCTATGCACCGGGTATTTGGTGCTGGACGGTTCGCGTTCTTTGGCGGCCAATGCGGACGCGGCCAAATTTGGTGGCTGGATGTTTCGTTTGCTCGCTCCGCTTCAGTTGGTGATTTTGTCGGCGTTGGCTGCGGTGGGAGCGGCTAGCAGCGTGGCTCAGGAAAAGGACCGCCGGACCCTGATTTTGATGCTGATGACCCGTTTGTCGGGCTTTGAGATCGTTGGCGGCAAAGCGGCAGCGACCCTGTTGTCACCTTTCGCACTTTGCGTCATTTCTTTGCCGCTGTTTCTGACGTTGCCCTTGTTGGGCGGAGTCGCACCGGGACAAGTCTTGGCCGTTTTCGCGGTCACGTTGGTCAGCGTCGTCGTCTCCGCCGCGGTTGGTACCGTGGTCGCGTTGTGGCGAGAAAAAACATTTCAGTCGATCGCTCTGACGGTATTGGTGTTGTTGCTGTTGGTTGCCGCGGGCGAGATCGCGGCGTCGATGTTTGGGGACGACTCCAAGTGGGCGATGGCGATCAGTGCTCCACGAGCTTTGTTGGCGGCGACCAATGCGGATGCGGGTTGGGCGGCGTTTCTGAGTGACGGCGGCGGATTGTTTGTGCTCGTTGGCAGCGTTTTGTCAGCCGTGATTTTGGGAATCGGAATCGCCAAGGTTCGTGTGTGGAACCCATCGCGTGAAGTTCGCATGAAAGCACCCGAGGCCGAAACCAGCGAAGAGTTTGAAAGCGAAGCGTTCCAACGCGATCGCGAGAAAGATCCTGAGTCCTGGAAAGTCAGACAGCCTCGGCCGGTTTGGGACAACCCAATCCTTTGGCGTGAGATTCGAACGTGGGCTTACGGACGAAAGATCATTCTCATTCGAGCGGTCTTTGTTTTGATTTTCGCAATCATTGCCACGGCGGTTTACCTGCAGGTGGAAAGCGGCGTCGCGATGGAACCAGCAGGCCGCATCGGACGAGCCTTGCCCGCGGTAACGATTCCGGTCGCGGTGCTGGGAGTGATCAGTTTGGTCTTGGTCAATGCATTGGCAGTGAACGCGGTCACCGGTGAGCGAGATGGGTTGGCGTTGGACTTGTTGTTGGTCACGGACCTTCGACCCAGCGAGTTTGTGTTTGGCAAACTTTGGGGCGTGATGTACGCGGCGAAAGAGATGATCATTCTGCCGATGTTGCTCACGATCTATTTAGGATTGTCTGGCGTGATGACCATCGAAAACATGGTTTACACGCTGTTAGGCGGATTCGCCTTGGTCGTCTTTGTTTCCATGTTGGGAATTCACTCCGGGCTGAACTATGTTTCAGGTCGAACGGCGACACTGGCCAGCCTTGGAACCGTGTTTTTCCTTTGCGTTGGCATCGCGATATGCATGACGATCATGGTCAGCTTCCGTGGCGCGTTCCAGCTTCAGTTGGCACCGTTCTTGGTGATGATCCTGGGCGGTGGGCTGGCTCTGTTCGCCGCACTTGGGTGGAGAAACCCGTCGTCGGCGATCTTTGCCGCGTCCTTTGCATTGCCGCTGATCACGTTTTACGCGATCACTCAGTTCCTGCTGCAAACCGATCACTTGTGGGTCGTGTTTAGTTTGCTTGCCGGTTATGGATTCACAACCGCGGCGATGATGATTCCCGCGCTCAGCGAATTTGATGTGTCGTTGGAACCAGACCGCGGCAATGAGACAACGCGAACAACGGGTGACAGTCCCGAGGCGTTGCCGGGGACCACGAATTGAGCGAGCTGATGTCGAAGTGGCCAATGTTGGCCGCGATGCTCGTACTCATTGTCGCTAGCGGGCTGTTCAGCGGCAGCGAAGCCGCTCTGTTCTCGCTGAAAGAACGTGACCGAAAACGAATCGGTCGCAACGGAGCGGCGGGACGTGTGGTGACGTTGTTGCTCGCGGAGCCGGATCGATTGTTGGCTGCGATCCTGTTTTGGAATCTGCTGATCAACATGACGTACTTCACGTTGGTCGCGATCGTGTCCGCCGATCTATCGCGCCCGGGAATTTTTACGCTGGTTTGTTTGCTCACGATCATCTTCTTCAGCGAGATGTTGCCCAAGAGTTTCGCGGTGATGACGCCGACGCGAATCGCTTTGATGGTTGGCGTTCCCATGACCATTGCGGTCGGTATCGTTTCGCCCATCTTGCCGTTTGTGAAATGGGCCAACGAAGCCGCCGGGCGTTTGTTGTGGCCGACGTTTGAGCCCGAGCCAGAGATTGAGTTGACGGACATTGAACGTGCGATCGAACTCGGGACCGACGATGCAACCTTGCTTCGACGAGAACGATTGGCTCTGCGGTCGTTAGTGATGATGGCTGAGATTCAAGCCGACGAAATGATGCGTCCGCGTAGCAAGCTGATGATCGTTTCGCCTCCGCTCGAAACATCGCTTTTGGCGGAAGGGTCGCCTCCTGGTGGCTATCTGATTGTCGCGGATCCCGAGGATTCTTCTGGCCAAACCATTCTCGGTTCGATCGCGGTTCGACTGCTCAGGCCGCAACAGATCGACGATTTGCCTTCGGCGGTGGAGAAGGTCTTGCATGTGCCGTGGTCTGCAAAAATCGCTCAGGTTTACGACCAGTTGGACGAACAGGACATCACGATGGCGGTCGTTGTCAACGAGTTCGGTGAGGTCGTTGGTGCACTGACCGTTGACGACATTCTGCGAGGCGTTTTGGCGAGCACGGATCAATTGGACGCCGCAGAAGATCAAATCAAACAATTGGGCGGCAAGCACTATCGAATGCCAGGGTCGACCAGCCTGCGTGCACTCGCGAAAACGTTGGAAATTGATTTGCCCGAAGAACGCACGGCGACCGTTGGTGGGCACATTCAGCGTCACAACGAACGCGTTCCGCGTGCCGGTGATGTGGCTCCGCTGGCGGAATACGAGTTGGTGGTGACGGAAGAGGACGAAGACGGGATCTGGATCGAAGCTTGGTTGGGCCCTGACTCGGAGCGTCCTTCATCATGATGTTGGCTGTTGGAGTCTTTCTTGTTGGATTGATGCTGTCCGCTTTTTTCAGCGGCAGTGAGACGGGGCTTTACCGGGTCTCACGCACGCGATTGGTGCTGGATGGACTGAGCGGTTCGTTCGCCGGTCGAGGACTGGTGTGGATGATCAATCATCCAGCGATCTTTGTTGCCACGACTTTGGTTGGAAACAACCTGGCGAACTATCTGACCAGTTTGGCGATCGTGATGTTCGTTGGTGCGTTAATTGGCGGAGGCGAAGCGATCGAATTGGCGGCCACCGTGATGATGACGCCAGTCGTGTTTGTGTTTGGTGAATTGCTGCCAAAACACCTGTTTTATCAAGCACCTTATCGGCTGTTGCGAGGCACCCGTTGGTTGTTGTTGATCGCGACGATCGTGTTTTCTCCGATCTCGTTGCTGCTCAGCTTGCTGGGCAATGCGTTGCAGAAGCTGACCGGTGAAACGCCGTTCCGTTTGCGTTTGTCGATGGCACGTGGTGATTTGGACCAGGTGCTTCAGGCGGGCCAGGACGCGGGGATTCTGGCGGTGGGACAACGCAATTTGGCCCAGAATGTCTTTGATGTTGGCAATGGGCCAGCCATTCAGTTTGGCGTGCGTCCCGAGCGATTGGCGGTCGTGGATTCACCCGTCGATTTGGAACTTGCCCGCCGCCAGGCCCGCCGGCAAAATCACCCCATCATTTTGGTGCGTCGCAAAGGCCGGATCATCGGTTTCTACCGCTACTCTGATCTGGTTTATCAAGACCAGGTTCCAGCGCCGCTGCCGATCGTTCGCGGTGCGTTGACCGACCGGCATCTGGGCGTGCTGTTGCGTTTGTACGACGCCCACAGCGATGTGGCGGTCTTGTACGAAGCCAGTGGAAAGATTGGCAGCGTGGTCACTCGCCGGCAATTGTTGCAGCCACTGCTTGGCTGATTCGCGGCCGGAATGGCTCACGCAATTGCCCCGTGGATCTTCGCCGATCATCGAGAACGTCCGAGATCAAAAGAAGCGGATGGGGTGGGATTCGAACCCACGGTAAGGTCTCCCCTACGCTAGTTTTCAAGACTAGAGCCTTCGTCCACTCGGCCACCCATCCGGAACGGGGATTTTAGCAGGCCGTCACGACTTCGCCCAGACGAGAAGCGACTCGGGAGCGTGAGCGAGCGCACCTCGCGGTTTGCGAT
>NZ_DDGH01000049.1:0-12745 GCF_002337565.1 Rhodopirellula sp. UBA1907
CAAACTTCGTTTCGGGAGAGGTTACGCCGTGTGTAGATCTGCCGAAAAGCGGCACCAATCACAACTTCACCCTCCTGGCAGGAGGGTCGAGCGAAGCGAGGGGAGGTCGAACGGCAACCAACCAAACCGTTCGCCACTTCGAAATATCATCCAGGCGACTTTGCGAACTCAATCCACATGCCGCAAGCAAAAACCGTCAACGCGTTCTCGGCTTGCGTTCCGCTCGATACACTGCTGCTCGCACCGTCCTTCTTCGATTCTTCCGTTCGTCCCCATGACCATTGATTCGCAACCGAGCCGCCCTCCAGAGCCAGCCGCACTTCGCCGTGACGTGGGCCTGTTCGGCGCCATGATGATGGGGCTCGGATCCATCGTTGGCACGGGCGTCTTTGTCAGCATCGGGATCGCGGCCGGAATCACCGGGCCATCGGTCGTGTTTGCGATTCTCGTTGCTGGGTTGGTCGCCACATTCAATGGACTGAGCAGCGCTCAATTGGCGGCTGCGCATCCAGTCAGCGGCGGCACCTACGAGTACGGCTACCGCTGGCTGACGCCTTCGATGGGATTCACGGCGGGTTGGATGTTCCTGTGTGCCAAGTCCGCTTCCGCTGCCACCGCCGCCTTGGGTTTTGCCGGGTACGCATTGCAACTATTCCAAGTCGATCGTGGAGACTGGATCGTGCCGCTTGCCGTTTGTGCGGTGGTCGCGACAACGCTGCTGTTGCTCGGGGGGATCCGGCGATCCAACTGGACGAATATTGCGATCGTCAGCACGACGCTGATCGCGCTGGCCAGCTTCGTGGTCGCCGGTTTGCCGATTGCCTGGCGAGAAGGTTCCGCCAACATGACCCCCTTGTTTGCTTCGGATGTCCCTGCGACCGCGACGCGGCAATTCTTGGAGGCTTGCGCGTTGATGTTCGTCGCCTACACCGGCTACGGCCGAATCGCGACGCTCGGCGAAGAAGTCCACAACCCTCGCCGAACGATTCCGCGAGCCATCATCGTCACACTGCTGGTCTCATCATTGCTGTATGCGATCGTTGGCGGCATCGCGGTCGCGGCGGCGGGAACGGGCGTTTTGGGTTCCACTTCACAACAGACCGCTCCCTTGCAAATTGTTGCGAATCATTTGAATTCACCCATGGTGGCCAAACTGGTTGCCATCGGTGCGGTGACCGCGATGCTGGGCGTGCTCCTCAACCTGATCCTTGGCCTCTCGAGAGTTATCTTCGCCATGGGTCGCCGCGGCGATTTGCCTCGCGGTTTGGCCGCCGTATCGAGCAAGAGTGCGACCCCGTCCGTTGCTGTGATCGCAGTTGGTATCGGCGTGGGAACGCTCGCACTCATCGGAGACGTCAAAACGACGTGGTCGTTCAGTGCCTTCACCGTGTTGGTCTACTACGCGCTCACGAATCTCGCAGCAACACGCCTGACCGCCGAAGAACGCTTGTTTTCACCAATCGTGCCATGGCTTGGTTTAATCTCATGCCTCGGCCTAGCATTCTGGGTACAGCCGAAGATATGGATCTTCGGCGTGGCACTGATCATCGCCGGCTTGGTTTTCCAACGATGGATGAAACAACGGAACATTCACTGACCGGGAAACGGAGCGTCCCTCTACTCACGCTGTTGGTCAACGCATCGCGATTCCCTTGGAAGACGATTCGCTGATCTAACGTTCGAGTTCAAACGCAACCATCCCCGTCTCTGAAGTCACAACGACATGAGGCAACTTTCCTTCACGAGGAAGCCAACTGACGCTACAACGTGATCCCTGCGGAGCGATCGTGGCGATCAACTCGCCTTCATCCAACTCAATCACGTGGATCAATCCGCCTCGCATGGCAACGGCGGCCAACCGCGCGTCATGAGCAATCGCCATGTCATCGACGTGATTCACATCCAAGGTTGGAAGCTCCAAAGAGAAATTCTCATTTCCCTGCAAATCGACCGACAGCATCAATTCCGATTGTTGATTCGAACTACCGGAGACAAGAATCTGTGGTTTCCGTTTTGAATCGGTGGGCAACAACGTGCGAACCATACTCGCATAAACAGCCACATCGAGCTTGGCGATGTCCTCTCCACTGGCAGAGAAAACGTGGACCTTGCCCTCAGCTGATGTTGTAAGCACCTCCACATCGCCGTTTTGATCGACATCGCCTGCTGTCACATGCCATACATTGCCCAAACGAGTGTTCTTCCAAAGCAGCTCGCCAGCATTGTCCAAAACGTGCAAACCAGTCGAACCGTTGTAGCCAACGATCACTTCGTCGTGCCCATCGGCGTTGATATCAAACGCCCAAACATCATCGACACCTTCCCCAAGTTCGTACTTCCACAGTGTCTCACCCGTCGACGTTTGTGCGATCACAGATTGCCCCCACGACTGAAACGAGAGAACTTCAGGCTGTTCATCGCCGATGAGGTTGGCGAGGCGAATCGATGTTGCGCGTGGCCCGTTGAATTCTCCCACTTCTTTTCCATCAGCATCGAAGATCGTGACGCCTCCACCAGGCTGACCAGCGAAAATGGTTTGAGTCGACTGATGCACCGCAACACCACTGAACCGTCCTTCCATTCGCCAAACTTCTTCCGTCCCAAATGCGTTGACGTTCTCTTCACGCTGACGCTTTTCTTCTTCGGCTTTGGCCAAAGTCTCTTGAGCGAGTGACTTTCCTTCCAAGAGCTGATCGAGCTCCTCCGTGAGTTTCTTTTCCAGTTGAGGACTGCTGCCGACATGCACCACCTCAACAATCCCGGTCTTGCCAATGATTACGGTTTGCGGGATCGCCGAAGCTGAATAGGCCACACTGATCTCAGAATCTTCATCAAACAGCACTGGGATATCGAGCGATTGCTCTTTTAGAAAAGCCTTCACACTTTCAGGTCCCTCACCGACGTTAACGGCAAAGAACCGAACGCCTTTGGCTTCATACTCTTCTGTCACCGCTGCCACCTTCGGCAACGCATCGACACACGGGCCGCACCAGGTCGCCCAAAAATCCAACACGACGACTTGGTCCTTCATCACAGCTTCCAATGTGACCTTTTTTTCGTTCCGGTCGCTTGTCTCGAATAGCGGTGCAGGTTCGCCAATCAACGGATGCACTGCCTGTGCCCCACCTGCTCCTATCCCTTCCATCAAAGATTCCGCCAACTTTGCTCCGGCCGGAGGAACAAACCGAAAGTCCTCGTCCGTCCATTGCGGCGACAAATTCCAGTCTCTCATCTCCACAGTGGATAAAAGCGTTGCACCTTCAGGGAGGGCACCCATCTCAGCCGCTTGTTCCGATATGTCCACCGACATTTTCACGGGCACCGGCTGCTCGCCTTTGCGAATCCAAAGACTCCAATCAAAAGCTTCTTGTTTGAAATCGAATCGTTCACAGGGGATCGAATCGACCATCTCATCACCCGCCTCATCGACATCGGTCACACCGCTCATCATCCGGTCACAATAACCATCTCCACCCGTGGGAATGAAACCGCCCGCCGGGCCAAGCATCATCAAAACCATCACCGCGTCGCCATTGAATAGATCATCCAAGTTCTCTGGAGCGTCGTCTTGGACATATCGTTCGAATGCCGGAATATATTGGGTCAGCTGCTTGCCATCACTAACCACCGTCATGCCCATTGGCCCCTCTTCCCCGACCAAGGCCAACCTGGACGGTCGCTGCAAACGGAACTGGAACTTCATTTCCTGCCGATGATTCATAGCGGCCGAACTGATTTCCGTCGCAGAAATGTACTCGCAGCCGAAGGATGGTTGCTCAGCGAGAAAGTCACACATTTCTTGCACCCGCGACGGCACAGCGTCATCCCCAAGCGATACCCTAGGAGTCAATGCAATGCAGGTCGCAATCACCGTAAACGACACAAATGCGAAAGTGTCGATCAGGTAAAATCGCCTCCGCACGCCCAGGCTCAAACCCTGCGAAGCCAGACTCAGCTCCTGAGAAGAACGCGCAGAGAAAACGAAAGAGAGCATGTCAGAAGATCCTGGGAGGGTAGAGAACTTAGATGCACCCAAGACTACCCACACGCGAGGTGACCTGTCAAAAAGTTCTTCGTTTCTCTGTCACTGCCCAAGAAGTATTGCTCGCACAAAGACCAATCCGAAGCTAGCGTCGAAAACACATCCGCACGATTCGTTAGCCACACAAACGAAAAGCAACATGAATCACAACCACTTTGAATCACCATCAACTATTCGGGTGAAACGCTGATGCTGGCACTGGTGGCTTTGGTGCCTATTTTGACTGTTGGCGTGTTGCTGGTTGGCCTACGTTGGCCGGCGGCTCGCGCGATGCCGGTTGCATTTGTCTTGACCGCCGCCCTATCGGCTTTGGTCTGGCAAGTGCCGTTCCTACAAGTCGCTGCGGCATCGACCAAAGGCGTGATCATTGCAATCAGCTTGCTGTTCATCGTTTTCGGCGCAATTCTGTTATTGGAATCGTTAACAGTCAGCGGCGCGATCAGAACGATCCGGTCGTCCTTCAGCAACCTGTCGCCCGACGCTCGGGTTCAAGCCATCGTCATCGCTTGGCTGTTTGGATCGTTCATCGAAGGAGCCGCCGGTTTCGGCACTCCGGCGGCTGTCTGCGTTCCGTTGCTGGTCGGACTTGGATTCCCAGCCTTAGCGGCAGTCTTCTGTGGAATGATCATCCAAAGCACACCGGTTTCGTTTGGAGCGGTCGGAACTCCCATCTTGGTCGGCGTCGACAAAGGCTTGTCTGGATCAGCGGCCGCGCAATCATTGGCGGTCGAACAAGGCTTCGTTCCTTGGGGAGAGTTCTTGCACCTGATCGCGATTAAAGTCGCGGTTCTGCACGCGACCGTTGGCTTGTTCATCCCGTTGATCATGGTTTGTGTGCTGACGAAAACGTTCGGTGCCAATCGTCGATTCTCCGAAGGATTGGCCGTCTGGCGATTCGCCCTGTTCGCCTCGCTTTCTATGACGGTCCCGTACGTTTTAACCGCGGTTTTCCTGGGGCCCGAATTTCCGTCGCTGATTGGAGCGTTGGTTGGTTTGACACTGGTGACCACAGCGGCTCGTCGCGGTTGGATGATGCCCAAGGACGCAACCGTGTGGACATTCGCGGACTCATCGACGTGGCCGCGGGAATGGACCGGACGAGAATCGGACACGAAACAGCAGGACACGCTCGCGTCTTCAACGCCAGCCCGTGCCCTGCCACCCTGGTTGGCTTGGACGCCATATTTGTTGGTCGCGGTACTGCTATTGATCACGCGTTTGGTCGGCCCCGTCACGGAAGCGATCCGTTCGGTCGCTTGGAATTTCGATTCGATCTTTGGCGTCTCATCGGTCAGCGTTCGGATCGAACCGCTGTACCTACCCGGATCGATCTTCGTGGTGGTTTCGCTGCTGACGATCGCCCTCCACCGAACACCAATCGAGGCGACGCAATTGGCATGGCGTCGAAGCTTTCGCATGATCGCTCGGGCTTCAATTCCGTTGCTGTTTTCGGTTCCGATGGTTCAAGTGTTCATTCATTCCGACGGCGGTCGCGATGGAACGTTGGACAAGATGCCGATCGTGCTTGCGACTCAAGCGGGACAGTGGATGGGCAACGGATGGCCGCTGGTTGCACCGTTGGTCGGCGGGTTGGGTGCGTTCATCGCTGGTTCCAACACATTCAGCAACATGATGTTTTCTGAGTTCCAATTTTCCGTCGCACAACACATCGGCACTGATCCGACATGGGGCGTCGCACTTCAAGCGGTCGGAGGTGCAGCGGGCAACATGATCTGCGTTCACAACGTGGTCGCCGCCTGCGCCGTGGTCGGCTTGCTTGGCCAAGAAGGCTTGGTACTTCGTCGTACCCTTCCCGCGTTTTTCTACTACACACTCTTTGCTGGGCTCCTCGGTTGGATCATCTCTTGATAAATCGCGTTGTACCTAAAGAAACCTCGCTTTGAACAGTTGATCGCACCAACATCGGATACACCTGTTCTACGGTCACAAATTAGTCGGCCGAAGAAGTTATGATGTTTGGCTTCATAGCGTTTCCACCGATGGAGTTTCCAACATGAGTCGTTGCACGTGGCTGGTCGTGATCCTGATATCGATCACGAGCTTTGGGTTGGCACCGAACGCGGACGCTGATTCAAACGTTGACGTGGTGGTATACGGAGCCACACCTTCGGGCATTGCCGCAGCGGTGGCCGCTGGCAAATCAGGACAATCGGTTCTTTTAATCGAGCCGACCAACCGGATCGGTGGCCTAGTCACCAGCGGTTTGTCTCACACCGACTTCCATTCGCTCGAAAGCCTCAGCGGAGCGTTCCTGGACTTTGCGAATCGAGTGGAAACCCACTACGCCAAAACCTACGGCCCTGACTCGCCGCAGGTGAAGGCCTCGTACCATGGCACCTTTGGCGAACCCAAAGTCAACCTCGCCGTCTTCCATGCTTTGCTGGACAAGCAACCCAAAGTCAAACTGGTTCATCAACATCTTCTCGTGGCATTGAAGCTCACCAAATCTCGACCGCAGAAACGCATCGAATCAGTCACCTTGGTTGATCCACAAGGCAACAAGCGAACTATTCGCGGCAAGGTCTTTGTGGATGGGACTTACGAAGGCGACCTGATGGCGATGGCGGGAGTCGAATGGCGTGCCGGTCGGGAAGGACGTGATGAACACGGCGAATCACTGGCACCGGAAACCGCTGATGATCAACTGCAAGCCTACAACTTCCGCTTCATCATGACCCAAGATGAAGCAAACCGGGTGATGCCTGTCGCTCCGCCTGGTTACCGACGCGAAGATTTTGTTGGCGTGCTGGATGCGATCGCGTCGGACAAAATCCAACGTGTCTTCGACTATCCCAGCAAGTGCATATTCAAAGCCCACCTGCCGGTGTTGCCCGGCGGCAAGTACGACATCAACGATGTTTCCCGAGGCTTGGTACGATTGTCATTGCCAGGCAAAAACCTCGGTTGGCCGGACGGCACGCCAGAAGAACGCCAAGCGATCTATGCCGAACACCTGAGAGACCAAGTCGGCCTGCTGTACTTCTTGCAGAATGATCCAAAGGTTCCCGATAAGTTTCGCCAGGAAGCGTTGCAGTGGGGATGGTGCCGGGACGAATTCTTGGACACCGACCACCTGCCACCGCAACTGTATGTACGCGAAGCTCGCCGAATGCAGGGCGTCCATGTCTACACGCAAGCGGACAGCGAATACGCCAAGGAAGGCACGCGAGCCAAGTTCCACCGAGACTCAATCGCCATGGCGGACTACGGCAACAATTGCCACGGAACCCACCATGAAGGTCCCCGTTTCGGAGGCAAACATTCAGGTGAGTTCTACAATCCGGTGCCGCCGTATCAGATTCCCTACGGAGTCTTGCTTCCCAAAGACGTTAACAATCTGCTGGTGTCGTGCGCGGTTTCGTCATCACACGTCGGTTTCTGCGCGTTGCGTTTAGAACCGGTGTGGATGTCGTTGGGACAAGCCGCCGGGCACGCCGCCTCGATCGCCGTGCAGCAGAACCAGCCCGTCCAGCAAGTCGACGTCTCGCATCTGCAACGAAATCTGCACGCCGATCGTTCCGCCACGATCTATGTCAGCGATGTGCTACCTGACTCACCCGACTTCGCCGTCGTGCAGTGGTGGGGTGCCGCCGGAGGATTGCGGAAGCTTTATCCAGAAGGAACGCCACGAAAACCTCGCGGCAAGAAGCTGCACGGCCAGTACTCCGAAGCCGCACCGTGGCACGCGGTTGAAATGGACAAAACACTCGACGAAAAGTTGGATCATCGTTGGCGTGCGTTGGCCGCTTCGATCGGTGTTCCGCCCGACGTTCTTCCAAAGGCCAACCGCAGCACCACGCGAGGAGATTTCATTCGCGCCGCGGCTGCCGCAGCACGTCAGTAGCCAATCGTCGATCCAATCCCCACCCCCCTTTCCCCATCACGAAGCACCATGAAGAAACTTCTCGGACTAACCATCTTGTTGCTCGCCACCGCTTTAACAAACTTCGTCGACTTTGCCGTTGCCGAAGAACCAGTCACGTTGAATCAAAAGGCTGATGGCTATCGCGGCGTTTGGTACATGAACCAACCATCGGGCGACGAATACGTTTACAAGTACAGCGGTGGATTGGGAACCTACTGCTCCAAGCACAAACCATTCGCGATTTACTGCGAGCAAGTCAACAAGACGTTCTTCTGCTTCGGCGGCGCGACGGCCGACGACAATCGTAAATTGCTTCACATGGTCTCGTACTTCGACCACGAAACCAACACCGTGCCGCGTCCCACCATCCTGTTGGACAAGCAAACCGACGACGCTCACGACAACCCAGTGATTTCCATCGATGACGAAGGTCACATTTGGATCTTCTCAACCTCACACGGTTTGTCGCGACCTTCCTACATCCACCGTAGTAAAAGTCCCTACGACATCAACGAATTTGAATTGGTGGAAGCGGCCCGGACCGAAGGAGACGACCGAACGCCGATCACCAATTTCTCCTACATGCAAATGTGGCACTCGGGCAACGGCTTCCAAGCCTTCTTCACTCGCTACAACTACCCTGTCGCTCGCACGATTTGCTTCATGAGCAGCGTCGGCGGTCGCGAGTGGAGCGCGTGGCAAAAATTGGCCGCGATCGGACAAGGTCACTACCAAGTCAGCGGCATCGGCGAGTCCAAAGCCGGATCGATGTTCAACTATCATCCTCAGAGCAAAGGCCTGAATTGGCGGACCAACCTGTACTACATCGAGACCGCCGACAACGGCGACACATGGACAACGGTCGATGGCAACGAGCTGACGCTGCCGCTCAAAGACATCCACAACAAGGCTTTGATCCACAACTACGAAGCGGAAGGCCTGAATGTGTATCTCAAAGACCTTCGCTATGACACCAACGACCGGCCAGTGCTGCTGTACATCACCAGCAAAGGCTACGAGTCTGGACCCAAAAACGATCCGCGCACGTGGATGTTGGCACGTTGGACGGGTAGCGAATGGAAACGCTCTCCCATCACCACTTCAGACAACAACTACGACGCCGGAGAACTATGGCTGCTGGCCGAAGACGACTGGCGAGTCATCGGGCCAACGGAAAAGGGACCGCAGCCCTACAACCCGGGCGGCGAAGTCGCGATGTGGAAGAGCGTTGACCAAGGCGCGACTTGGACCAAGCTGCGGCAAATGACCAACAACAGCGAGATGAACCACACCTACGTCCGACGTGCCCTCCACGCACACCCAGACTTCTTTGCCTTCTGGGCCGACGGGCACGGACGAAAGCCGTCGCACTCCCACCTGTATTTCTCCAACGACGCCGGCGACGTATTCCAACTCCCACGGACCATGCAATCCGAAACAGCCCAACCGAAACGCATCGAGTTGAAATAAGCACGTCGGCAAGAATGATCTGGCAAAACCACGTGAGCCGTTCGGGCGTTGGCTCCGGCTGCACGTGGGGACAATAGCGTTTGCCATCACAATTCAAATGCCGAAACACTCCTGCCGACCTGCTCAGTATTGAGTAGAAGAAAAGGTGCGGCCGAGCCAAACACGAACTACATGAACAACAGGGCCCCGACAAACGCGGCGAATGCAATCAGGATCACGCCCAGCAGGATCGGAAGATAGACGCGTGCGGAAACGTTGGACGGATCGTCGTCATCGGAGATGGATCCGCCACTGTTCTCAACGATCCAGCCAGGAAGACGCCCAAACGCCGTGTAAAGCAAACCGAGCGTCACGCCAAGCCCGAGAGCGACCCAAGTACGCAGATCGCCAACTCGAGCAACCACGCACCAACCGAGCATCGACAGCAAAACGAGCGACAACATGCCGGATGCAATTCGCTTGTTCGTTCCAGTCAAACCAGCAACTCATGGATGGAACAATTCCACACCGCCGTCACCGACATCGGTGAATGGCATTGACCGGTGCCGAGTCTACCACCCCAACGTGGCCGAGAGAACCAACACAGCTCCCCGGGCGAGGCACACGTCAATTCAATGATACACAGCCGGAAAACTAGAGACTCACGACCTATTTCAACCAACGTCGAAAGAACCACCAGGGCGAACGCACCCGGTCAAACCAAGTGAAACTCACATTGATGTAGCCAGCGCGTATCGTCGCACGAGTCGTTTGCGGATCAAAATGCCCAAAAGTTTCGACAACAAAATTGGGATACTTGATATTACGAATACGTTGACAGTCGTGATTCCAAAAGCCTTCAGTTTGCGTCGAGGTATGGCCATCCAGTGGTGCAACGACGTACGAACTCCAAAACATGTCCACGTCGTGATGATCCGTCAACGTAGCGAGCGGTTCACCAAGGCCAGATAAAACGTGCCATCCAAAATCGCGTCCATAATTGGCATTGGCGATTGCGATGCGATCGGAGAGCGAAAACTGCGATGGATCCACAATAGAGATTGTCGCCGAAAAGAGAGTTTCCACGACACCCGCCCTGAACGAAGCGAGCGATGCCTGAACTACGAGAAATTGCACCAAGGCCAGCCCGCGTTGCCAAAGTGAGAAGGTGTGCCGAAGGCCTAGCGTAAACACCATGTTGTGTGACGCTTACGCGCGGGTCAGCCCAACCAAGTTTCGGCAAGTGACCGGGAAATCGTCGCGTCGGGAGTGGATCTGCCGTATTTGTTGGTCAGCAGTTCAATGTGCTCTGAAACCTCGAACATGGCGAATGCGTCCGTATCTGAGATCATTTCGCGTTCTGTGCAGGGAACAACGTAGACCAAGAATGGGTCGTCAAAGATCGTGAAGATTGCCACGTCGTGCGTGATAATGAAGTTGACGAAGGGCGAGGCAATGTCGCCGCCGTGAGCAAGTTCGTCGGCGTAGATGTCGTCGCGAACCTCACGAGTGTGCCGTTGCAGGTCGGAAGCGGTGAAAGTGTCGCAACCCGCTTGAAGTAGCGCAGCGGAAACAGAACGCTCGAAGCTGGAGAGATCGTCCATTTGCGTCACACAACGGAAGGTTTTTACGACACCGCCCTACACGAAGCGAGCGATGCCTGAACTACGGGAGATTCTACCACCAGATAGAGGCTTGAACAAACGACAGCAATGTGCCGAAGGCCTAGCGTAAAAACCATGTTGTCGGACAAGACGCTACCTAATCGTATTCCTCGCAAGCAAGTCGATAGCCCAACAATTCCGCGAGCTTGTGCGCCAACGGAAGGCAGCAATTCTCAACATCCTTGGGGTAAGGATAGACCTGTATGCCTTGATTCTCCCAGACATCAAATTCGAGATATTCCTTGGCATCCGGTTCAGCAATTCGGCAGCGAACAGGTTTGCCTTCGCGGTAGATGCGGCAGATTTCTTCGGGTGCGTTCAAGCCTTCAAGTGCTGCAAGCCGTTTCTTTGCGTCGGACTGCGCCTCTTCAGCGCTGATCTCGTGTCGCGGAAACGTGTCGGCGACCCGAGTCACGACGTCATCGATCGACAGGCAGTCAGCGTCATCGGCGGGGGAGATGTCGTAGAAGTAGTAGGTAGCCACTGGTTTCTGTCCGACAACGGAAGGTTTTTACGACACCGCCCTGAGCGAAGCGAGCGATGTCTGAGCTACGGAAGATTTTAACACCAGTGGGAGGCTTGAACAATCGACAGCGGTGTGCCGAAGGCCTCCGCGTAAAACCCATGTTGTGCGACCGGCGACGCTGCGTTAAAGACCGAAGCCACGCGTAAATCCCCACGACCATCGACGGGCACCGCATTTCGGACATTTTCGTGCGACGAACATGAGGTACTCGATCAGTTCAAGCAAGTAGTTGAGCAACAACGCACAAAGGAAAAAGACGATCAGGCCCGCGACAACCGACAGTGGAACAAGCAGCAAGTTCCACCAGCCAAAACTGAATGAAGTTTCAGTTGCTGTATTTGCAGCTGTCGGTGTTCGGAGCGTCCGGGCCGCAAAAGAGATGATTCCAGCGGTGCAGCCCATCAGGAAGATCATGTAGAGCCCGCAAGTCGCGGTCGGCAAGCAACCGCGAGCCTCTTCGTGTTCACATCGGCGACATCTGTAGATCATCGAAAGACTAGGTCGCACAACGGAAGGCTTTTACGACACCGCCCTAAACGAAGCGAACGACGTCTGAATTACGAGAGATTTTACCAAGGCCAGCCCGCGTCGCCAAACATGGAAGGTGTGCCGAAGGCCTAGCGTAAAAACCGTGTTGGCCGGCCTATTTAGGCAAGAATATGCCGCACATCGTGACAATGTTGCTGCAAGCAAAGTCCTGCCATTCCTCGAACGAATTCAACTTTTCGTTGGGATTGAAATACAACATTAGACTGCGCCCGACGACCCAGACGACACCGACCTTAAAACTGAGTGACCGGTCATCGTCATCTGGTGTAGTCCGCAATTCGTCTTCATCAGTAAGTGCGTCCCAAGTTCGCAAGACACCAGGGATTTCAGCGACATCGTTTAGCTGCACAGACGTGACCGACTTGAGTAGTTTCTCAAATGCGGAGTTGTCAGGACGGTCGCCTTCCGTGAGGACATCGGACAAGACGACGGCAACATCGTTCATGAGTTGCGTTGGCGATTTGTAAGAGAGGGATCGAATATGACCGTGAACAGACTCAATCAAAGGATGCATTTGGACCGGCCAACGGAAGGTTTTTACGACACCGCCCCAAACGAAGCGAGAGATGTCTGAACTACGGAAATTGTACCAACGGTAGGCGACTAGAACAATCGACAGCGGTGTGCCG
>NZ_DDGH01000078.1:0-22601 GCF_002337565.1 Rhodopirellula sp. UBA1907
CGGTTCTCGGATAGGTTCTAAGTACGACGAACGCGATTTGCGGGTTGTATCAATATGACATCACAACCGCAAAGCAGGTCCGTAGCACTTGCAATTTTTCCGTGTAATGTGACGCAGGTAGTTGAGAGTTCTTTTGACCCTCGACGATCCTGCTGTCAGTACTTTGTACTAATTCATAACTTTGAGGATCAGTTCAACGATGGGTACACCCTCCGTTCAATTCCACTCGTTCGTCAAAGAATCGACTAGTCCTGAAGAACTCGAAAAGCTAGGCCAAAGAGCTGTTGCTTGGCTCGAAAGCGAGAGACTTGCAGGACTTCTACCCCACATGCACGAGCCTTCGCTGCAGAAACTACTGAATGGTGTCTTGCCGCCACCGGTACAGATGGCTTTAAGGGTAGACGAGAACGGCGAACGCGTCTTCACTTTCGCGCCGGAATCTGAAGAAAATGGCCTCGAGAATCCGCGAACCGTGTTTGATTCGGGAACCAGAATTCTTTTTTTTGGATACGAGGAAATCGACGGCGATGGTCCGACAGTGAACGAACTGAGGGCGCGAGCAAAGGATGCTCTTGGCTTGTCCGTGGCAGGTGGATTTATCGACATGGACGAAGCCAGCCTAGAAGAGGATGAATTCTAGGTGGCTTTCAGAGCCGTGCTTACCCCGCATTTGAACAGATGGAAATGCGATCAGTCGGCTTGAATTCAAGTGTCCGGCAAGGACATTCAAATCATCAGCGTTGGAAATGCTCAAAACCGCTAGTTGAAGTGTCGCTTACGAGAGTCGCAAAACACTGCCACGGCGCACCAAGAACTGCTGATTCCACTTCGCTTCGCAACCAAGAAAATTGGTGGCCCTTACGTTTTGAGACACCCTCGAGCAGTGCGTCCTGTTGCGCGGACGATGGTCTCTCAATTCCTGCGACTGTTGAGCCCCGAGTGTCCGTTGCACATGAAGCTCGGCTGTGTATCGACGTGCTAGTTCACCACTCAAACGATGACTTGGTGATCGGCTCTGCCAGTTTCCCAAATCGGCAGAATGCATGCCCCAGCTTCTTTTGATTGGGCGTGGTGCATCATGGGTGAAACAGCGTTGGCGATGCGACCATGATGGTCATGGATTTCGATCGGCTGGTCGCCACGTTCAGTCGGTGCGGATCGTAGAGGAAGTCCATTCCGCGGGGTGCATTATCAGCCGACGAGCTGGTCGTGCGGTAGATCACAACTGGTGACTGGTCGGGAATCTTCGGGCACGACGACTGGGCGGTGTACGACAAGTTCCCTGTCTAGCACACCAGACTATTGCGGGTCGACCGCAATGAAGACCTCAGACGATGGCTAGTCGACCGGCTTGGCGGTCGTTGATGGCTTGGATTGAGAAGCGATCAAAGGGCTAGACTCGCTTGCATCAGCTCTCCCGGCAGGAAGTTTCTAAAGAAACAGACGTGATGTTTCCTCCGAACTAGCCCGGGTCTTCGAACACGGTTTCCCAACGATGAGATTCCAAAGCGTCCAATTTGTCGACAAGGCGGGTTACCTGTTGTTTGCTATCATCAGCCCGCAAAACCAACGCCACTACACAAACATCATGCACTGCAAAACACGACTCGTTTTTGATTTCGATGCAATTAAAAACGGCACCGTGGTCTTCACTCACGGTGAGGGTGGGAGTTAGTTTCCTGACCAATGAGTCAACTTTTCGAACATTTGCTTCCTCACGCAGCGTTCGAATGTCGACCGAAACGTTGGATAGCAAGGTTGCGAGTAGACCATCCATGTCTTCGGCCGATACATCCGTTGTTCGCGATAGCAAGGCCACCTCGCTCAAGGCGGCTTTGAGTCTTTTTGGATTTCCGAATCGTTCAATGCATCGCACTGAAAGTCCGGAACGGCAACACGAGCGAACAAAGTTTCGCGCCAATTCCTCTTCATTTGCCGAAACAATCTGGTTCGCTTCGAATAGGGTTGCTGCGGTGGGATTCAGTAGTTTTCCGTCGAGAATCGCGGCTTCAAGGATATCCCCGCTCCCCTGCTTGCAATGAGAGCAAAACTCACCATCGTAGGTTGAGTGGAGTTGGCAATCCGGGCATCGGACAGTCTCGTCGTTGAGAAGTTTCTTTCTTGCGGTTTGATGTTGCACGGGTGCGAATTCACTACAGAAACGACTCTCGAAATTGGCGTATGAATCCGCGAAGAAGAGCTTCAGGTCCGTCACCGCGTCGCCGAGAACTGATGGTTCGCTTTGAAGTGGCGTAACCGCCGAGATAGTTGACTCAACCAACGCTACGGCTTGGTCTTTAATTTCACAAACCACTGCGATGTATGCTGCTGCTGAAGTGGCGGCGATGAATCGACTCTTGGGAATTGTTGATTCGTCTTTCGAAAGCATCAATCCGAGTCGCATAAATGCTGCGACCCGATCGTTCATCTGATATTCAAGTGAACTTAAATAGAACTGAGCATCGTCGGATAGTTTGTCGGATTCCTGGCTTTTCGATAGATCCATTTTTGCATTGACGAAGTCGCCTAGAAAAAAGCGACTGACGCCACGAATGAAATACGCTTTCGGCTCATTTGAAGAGAGTTTGATCACCACATTCGCCGCTGAGCTTGCCAGCGCAAACCGCCGCTGCTCGAAGTACGCGGTAGCTTTGAGGAGTTGGTACTGGGGCACGTTAGCGTCCATGTCAAGTTGAATCTGCAATTGCTCGATTGCTTGATCAAATTCGCTTTCACGAATCAAATTCTCCACCTGAAATAGAACCGTCTCTTCCGCCGGTACGACCGAAGCTACGTCGGCATCGACGACCTCTAAGTCACCGAGTGTTGCTCCGAGAACTTGTCGCTCGAGGGTCTGTGCAACTAATTCATCGAGACCGAGTTGAATTCGTCGGGAAGTCAGATACGTGAATTCCGGTGAAGTTATTTTTTCGTCCGCGTTGGCTGCCTTCAATGCCTCGATATAGCTGGCTTGGGCTTTTCGTTGTTTCACACTTTCAAACCCCGTTTCGTTTCCGGGATAATCGACCGCACCAAGGACGGTGGCGAAATCGGCTGATTCCCATGTAAACACTTCGCGGGGGCAGATTTCGTTGAGCATGTCGGCGAGTCCTGTAATGCGAGACGCCCCACCAACGAGCAACACGACTGGCGAATCAATGCCGGCATGTTTGCACTTCTCAAAGAACGCTTGAAGCTCGTCACACAGGCGATTGACAAACTCGGTTTCGGCTGCTCGAAATACGTTTGGATCAATTTCTATTTTGGCCGAACCAGCAGAAACGCTTTGCCGCTTCAAGCCTCGCGTGAACTGCTCTTTGACGCTTCGCAACTTGACCAAGAAGCTGTCTTTAAGACGTAAGACGGTTTCTTCGTCTTCTTCATCCTGCTCGGCCAGCAATTCATCGCAAGCGTGGTCATCAATGTCGTTGCCACCTTGCAGAAAACCGTCCGGCAGCACGCTGCTGTGCGGTGAAAAACGGTTGTTGGTCCATTCGACGACCGAGAAATCCGTGGTGCCGCCACCAATGTCAACGACAATAACATGGTCGCCGAACCGTTCCCCTTGTTTCTCGACCCACGCCCGAGCGGCAGCGGTCGGCTCGTCCATCAGGCGAACATCGTTGAACCCGGCAAGATTCGCTGCTTCGACTAACTTGCCTCGCTGGCTCTCGGTGAACGACACGGGAACCGTCAGCGTGCATTTGTCGATCGTCTGCCCGTGAAAGACGCCTTCCTCGCATCTTCGACGAACTACTCCTAGTAATTCGGCGGCGAGTTCAATTCGGGTGGGTGCAAGTCGTCCGGCACCGCAGCGTTTTTTCCCTAGTTTGTCGATTTCGCGTTTGATCTCTCGAACGATTCCCGCTGGATCAACGTCGAGTTGCGCCAACGCGTCATCGCCAACGAGAATCTCACCAGCGTCTTTCTTCGGCACATAGAAGACCGATGGAACGATTTCGCGTTGTGCGATCCCCAACTCAACCAGTTTTGCCTCTTCACGTTCAGCATCGTAGAACGCCACCTTCGTTCGAGTGGTACCGAAGTCGATCGCGAGACGCGGGCCGGATTTCATCAGCGAGATTCCTGTTCTATATTCTCGTAGTGGTTGGCAAGTTGTTCCAGACGTTCGGCGGCGTGACCAAGAATCTGCTTTGCCTCACCTTTGCTGCGGGTTCTCGCGTCAGTGACTAAATCAAGGTTTCGTTCAATCGCATCGATCATTTCAGCATCGCCCTCAGCCATCCTTGGAGCCCGATCTACTGCGGAAACACCACTTCGACCGAACAGTCGGCCCATCAAATTATGGAGCGGTTCGGACAGTGGTTTTGCGGCATCTGAGCCCAGCCACTCGAGCCCGGCCAAATCACCGCTAAAGTCCTCGTAGATTGACTTGAGCGTGCTTGCTTCGTGACTGATCTGCTGGAGCACGGAGGTCAACGACTTATGTTCGCGGCGGAGAGCATCCTGTGTCGTGCTCACATAACGCCGAACGTCGGAAAGGTCGTCATCACCTGCTTGGATGCGATCCTGCAACACGGCGAGCAATCCTTCGGAACTTACCAGCAAGTCCCCGACATCTTTCCGCTTGTTGCGTAAACGGATTTCCGCGAGGCGGCATGGTTCCCACGCTTTCGCCACGGTGCTGAGCAACTTGAGTGAGCGGCTTCGGGCAAAGAACCTTCGATCAAGCTCTGAGCGAAGAAATCCAATTCGCCCGGTGGCATTCACCAACTCCCGAAGCGACTCGCCGTCGGATGGTTTTTCTCTGAAGGCTAGCGTGATAATTAGCTTGAGTGATGGCCACGGCAACCCAAGGCCAAGTAACTCTTCGCGTTCGCTACTCGAGAGCGTACACTCAGAATGTTCGTCTACGAAATCGGCATCGGACCAAAGCAGATCATCCGTCAAGATATTTTCCGGTGTCGCTGCCAAGCGAACAAGACTATCCCAATGCGACGCATCCAGGCATTGAGCGGCACGGGCCAGCGGAGCGCTGACCGGGATGACGCACGATACGCTTTCGCCCAACGCCTTGGCGATCCTTTGCGCTTTCTCGTTGCCGGCCGTGACTTGGTCATCCGATTCGAGCGTTTCCCATTTGTGCAGTACAGCCAGACTGTTAAAGCTGGACGAACCGGGGAGTTGGGTTTGATCGCAAAAAGTTGCCAAGAACGCATCGTCTTTTTCTCTCGCAACCGGCATCAGCACATAAACAATCGCGTCCGCTTGGCTACCAAGTTGTCGGCTTTCCGAGTCACACTTCATCCCAAGGAATTCGTTCGTGGCGTGTTCGTGAGAGTCAATGACGCTGCGAAGTCCCGGAGTGTCGACGATACTGGCGACCTTCAAGAACGCGGCATCATCGAACAACTCGATGAATCGGGTATTCGCTGCTTTGGACGAGTCGCCAGACCAATCTTGAAGAGCTTCGCGATGGATCAACTCGGCTGGCTTCTCTTTCCAGTGAACACGAACAACCGATGGATCGTCACCATGCCGTATCCAATTGATCGTTGCCGTGGTTTCCGTCACGCCAGTTTGAGCGAGATCTTTTTCAAGCAACGCGTTGATCAGCGAGCTTTTGCCCACTCGCATCTGGCCGACGACCGCGACGGTGAACGGACTGGAGGCTTGCTCGCCTAGATTGACAACACGACTGACCAAGTCGGCAGTGACCGAATGCTCGGCAAGTAGTCTGGGGATTTTTTCGCAGAATGAATCAACAACTGGCTGGATATCTGCAAAATCGAAAACATGCACGCCCATCAAGATCCCTGCGGGGTGGTGTATGCTTTAATTCTCGCAAGTGCCGACTGAACGACTCGAGACTTCTTCTCCAGTTCATTCACCACGGCTTTCGCTTCATCCTTGGTACGTGAACCGGCTGCTTTTGCCTCGGCCAAATGACGGTCTAGGTCAGCTTTCGTTTGCTTAGCAGCCGACTCAAAGATTACTTGCAACGACGACGAGCACTCCTCAGCACTGTCATCGAAACGCCGTATAACCGAACGCCTAATCTGGCTGAGCTGCTGCCCCAACACCATTCGCAAATTGTTGATTAGCTGAATCTTTTCCTGTTTTTTGGCGGACTCGAGCGCTTTGCTACCCCCCCACATTCCCGCGCCCAATGCGGCAATGATTGTAAATCCTGTCAACGGAGGAAAGGCCAAAGAGGCAATAGATATTGCGAAGGTTGCGAGCCCCGCGGCGGCACTTCCACCGAGAGAGCCCGTCCGCATCGCATCAAAACTTGTCATTGAAACGACATCTAGTTCATCAGCCGTTCGGAAAACGGGGCCTTCAAACGCGTCCGAGGCTGACGAATATTCGGGAGTCTCATTGTCAATGCTGAGTTTTAAAGCTACTTCTTTGCAGACTTCTGAGTATTGAGCAACGAAATTGTCAAAGACAATCTTGAGCGCAACGCCGCAACGCTCCATGAAGTCTTGTTGAATGACCGACGCTTGTGCGTGAATCTCCTTACCTGTTAATTGTTTGATGTGATCGACATATTCGAGGAGTAGCTGTCCGTTCGGATTCAGCACCTCATCAATTCGATCAAGAGCATCTCGCCGGTGCCGGGCGAGCAAAGACGTCGCGCTTGCCAACGCCGGCTGAAGTTGACGTTGCTCCCACTCTTGGAACTCTGAAATTTTGGCTCTTCGTTCCGTTTCGATCTGGGCTAATTCAGTTGACGTTGAGTCGCGAGCAACAAGGAGCTTAGAGGCAAACTCCGTACGGAGTTTCACGGCAATTGTTTGCAGTTTCCGACAGACAACTTTCGCAATCTCGTCTTCCTTGGCTGGGATCAACTTGCCTTGTAAGAAGTGAACCAGTGGCAGATAGCCAGAACGTTGCAACCGTTTCAGATTGTTCGATTTGTCTGCTGCGTTCTTCAGTTTGGCGCTGAGCGGAAAGTAGAATAGCTTCGACGCGCCCAAACCAACTTCGGTCTCGAGAATCGACTTGTTTCGTGATTGCCAGCCTTGCCACAACTCCGTACTTGCGTTGTCAATTTTCGTTTGCACGAAGAACAATCGCTTTGTGTACTTGGATGTCAGATCCTTCAGGAATCCAATCTCATCCGCACTGATAACAGATTCGACCGAATCGAGAACGAAGATGATTCCATCGGCGTTCGGAGCGAACCGCCAAGTGATGTCTCGGTGGGCTTTGAACAGTCCGCCGACACCCGGAGTGTCAACGATGACCAAGCCTGATTCGAGCAACGGATTGGGCAGTTCAATTCCAATGAAATCAACTCGTTTCTCGTTTCCCGGATTACCGTTTTCGGTTCCATACTGAACCAATTCGTCAGCACTCACTTCCTTTGGCGGGAAGGCAACACCTGATTCAGGGTCAGGCAGGAAGAATATTTTGTGTTTCTTCTCGGGGCCGTAAATCAGTTTAAAGACAGTCGATGTTGCGATGTCCGATGAAGTGGGAAGCAATTCGGGCTCACCGAGCAATGCGTTGATGAATGAGCTTTTCCCTTTTTTAATTTCACCCATCACGACCAAGCGAAAGATTCCTCGGTTTAATCGACGGAGATCCGAGACGAGATCATCGAGCTGCCGTTGATCGACAAGCCCCTCTGCCAACGGCAGCACGGCCATCGCCGCTTCCTTGACAACACTCTTCAAGTCTGGTTTGGTCTGGACTACTTGATTCATTCAATCATCCCGTGCTTCTTCGATTCAAAATTGAGTTGCGGCCTCAGATTTCCCGCAGCAAATCGTCACGATCTTCGTTGGTCATTTCGCTGATGGTTCCCGTGACGCTGTTGACGACCGCACCGATGTACGCATCGCGAGCCGCTCCGTCGGTCATGAACCGCATCGACACGTCATCCATGTTTTGCACAAGTTGACCAAACAAGACACCTCTCGCTTCGACGAAGCGTTCCCAGTACCCGGCATCCATGTACATCCCGGCTTCTGACCTGAAACCTGTGCCAATCAAGGGATCGCTTGATAGTTCAGGCGGGGCTTCATCGGTGGCGACGTAGAACTGTCCGGAATCGCTCCATGCGTCCAGGAACTGATCCAAGGGAACACGCACTCCCGCACCGTTTGGATGACCGGGATCGTTCAATACGGCTTGCGGATTGTCTGGATCAGACAGATCTAGGCCGTTGACGACCAAAGCGTGGTCGGCTTGCCCTCCCTGAAAAAAATCTTCGATTGCCCAGTCCGTGCCCCAGAGTTCGCCGCTGTCAACACCGACGATGACTTTATGCCCCTGAGAAAGCTCGCGCACCAACCCATCGACGCCGAACGATTGGTGCGTCGCCACGCCGTGCGATTCAAGCAATCGGCCACAGTCCTCCATCGCACTTCCTTCGGACGTCAGAAACCCGCCACTGGTCGCTTCGTACACAAGTTGGGACTCGCTGACCTCAATGCCGAACTGCTGCAATATCATCTTTTGCGACACGACAGCACACGTAAAATCCGTTGTTTGCTGTGACCAACATGCGGCGTCATCCGCAAAATTGTCTGCCGCCAGGTTCTCGAAGGCAGGGACTTCATGCGCCCCGAAGCTGTTGTCGAACATGGGGCTGTAGTCGCCTGGCGAATCGATGTCTTCAAACATTATTGACCCTTTCTGGAACTGGCTCTCTTAACTCGCCCAAAAGATAGTCACTCGTTTCACCAGAGGACACTGGCATCAGCATGTTTTTGCCTGCCTCGTTTATGGTGGGCATCGATTTGCTTTTCGCTAGGGGGCAGTGCGTCGTCGAATCGACTGCATTGGTGTGCTGGATATTCGGGATTTTTGTCGAGTACCGATCGTGTTGTCGCCATGAATTTGGAAGCTCAACAACGGCTAAATTGTGGCCCCATCCTGCGCTACATAGAGGTGAAGGTGGCAGCGTTGCCACCAGCACTTTTGTACGCAGGGAGATTGAGGCATGTCTCACGTGGTAGCGATTGTGACGCAAATTAGGGACGCAGCAGCGGTCCGGAAGGCTTGCGATCGACTGGGATTGGACGAGCCGGTCGAAGGAGAGGTGAAGCTGTTCAGCCAGACCGTTTCAGGTTTGGCGGTTCAGCTTGCCAAGTGGCGTTACCCGGTGGTCTTCGATCTGAAGACCGGGGAGTCGAAGTTTGACAACTATCAGGGTTACTGGGGCAACCAGAGAGAACTCGATCAGTTCCTTCAGGCCTACGCGGTCGAGAAGACCAAGTTGGAAGCTCGCCGCAAGGGTTACTCCATCACCGAGCGACCGCTCCGCGATGGCAACATCCAGCTGTCGATCCAACTGGGAGCCTGAGCCATGAAGATCATTCAAGTGCTCGTCGCTCCCGATGGTTCCACCAAAGTCGAGACCACCGGCTTCTCCGGCAGTTCATGCCGGCAAGCCAGCGAGTTTCTCGAGCACGCCTTGGGAGATCGCCAGAGCGAACGACTCAAGGCGGAGTTTCACCAGACGGCGTGCCGCAACAACTGCGAGAGCAATCGGAGCTTCGTCAACGCGTGGCGACCGAACTCTCGCGGGTGGAAGCTTCGCTGGAGGGCTGGATGACCGAGCGTCCACGCCGAAGCATCCTGAGACGATCACGCTGATGCGTTGCTCAACCGAGATCGTCGTGGGGCAACAAGGTGAGTTGCGAATGATCTACGACGAGTCGTTTGATCTGCGACAACTGGGGCACGTTCACATCGAACGAGGCTCCCACGTTGAACCCACGATGAATGGTCAATGGACCGCTGACCTCTCACCGGTTGGCGGCCCCGTGCTTGGCCCCTTCGCTCTCCGCTCGGAAGCGATTGAGGCCGAGATCGAATGGCTCCATTGTCACTGGCTTTTGCCCGACAGTGATTCACCTCCCTGAAACCAAACTCTCTGACACCAACAAGGACACGGACATGACGACACGATTGACGGTGAGCTTGACTCGCCAAGATGGTCAGCCTGGTGATGGCAATTCTGCCGCGACCTACCAGATGGAAATCGACATCGACGATGAAGTGAATGCGGACGCCGGACGGCTCTCGGATCGCTTGCAACAAGCCTTCGCGGTGTGTCGGCGACAGGTTGACCGGGAGCTTGCAAGCAGACCGGATGGCAATGTCGAAAACAGGCATTTCAAGAGCCACGCACGATCGGGGCCGGATCCGCGTCCGGCAACGGAAGCTCAGGTGCGAGCGATCCATGCGATCGCGTCGAAGACCAACACGCGACTGGCTTCTCACTTGGACGAGGTCTACGGCGTCTCCTCGCCGCAGCATCTGACACTGAAGCAAGCTAGCGAACTGATCGGCAAGCTCAAGGATCAATTGGTTCACTAGCAATCGCCAGGCCAGTCAAATCTGCCATACCCATCGTTCCCGGACGGTGGGCATGGCAGCGTTTTTCTTAGCCCCCAGAGCTTCGGCTGCGATCAGCTCGGTTCCAGTGGTTTTGAATGCTTGGCGTGACCGGATAACGCGGATGTCCTAAACGCTTGATGTTCGTTTGCCACCGCAAAACACGTGATGTTTCTTCAATGGACGATTCGACGTTGATGTTGCACTTGCAAAGAAGGACGGAATTCATTGGCTGATCGGTGGAGATGACCACCGTGGTGAAGGATGGAATTTGCGAATTTCCACCCCTCACTCTGAAGCCCCAGCACTCAAATCATCCAAAACGTGTCACGACCCAGGTGTACTTTTGAGGGCATTTGCACCCCCGTTCCCTGCCCACTGCTGACACGTACCGATTTGACTAACGATTCCTCGAGTCAGGTGGGTCAAAAGTTGCACATCGTTATCGGGATCAATTTCGAGCCACTTCGCTGCTTTTTCAGCACGGGTGATCCGCGTTTCGGTCAGGCCAACTGCATTGCAGGCTGGATAGACGCCAGCGAGAGCGAGAATCACGCCTACCGTGTTGAAATCAAGCTCATCGTGTTCTGCCCAAGCGACATCATGAAGCAGATCATTGTCGCACTGGCAGTACACGGCCATCTCTTCCATGCTTGGGTGATAGTCAGGACGATCCTCGGCGTCACACTCCCTCAGGTAGTCACGGATGACCTTGGGTAGTTCGTTGCCCGCGGCTTGTTTGCACAGTTGGTCAGAGAGGTGGCGCAGGGTACTGAGCTCATCTGGTGATAGGCCGCTGGCTACCGGACGTTCGGTCGGCTTTGCGTTGCGTTCCTCCCGCCGCGCTGATTTCGGCTTCTTCTTAGCCCTCTTTGGTTTCGGTGCTTTGAGACCACACTTTTCGATCGCGGTGTTCCAGTCCATTTCTCCATTCTCAACCTGCTTGGCGAGCTCCGGCTCATTCTTGCAAAGCAATTCCGCAAGCCGCAGCTCCTCACGAGATAGGCCTTCTGATTTCGCCACCGTATCAAGTACTGGCGCATTCCGCCCAGTTGCAACGGAGTCCGTTGCAACTGGGTTTGTGCGACGCTTGTTGGCTTTCTTGGCACCCTCGCTTTGTCGTTTCCTGCCGGCTTGGCGTTCTACCTCCAAGCGTTTAGCTGCCACCATATTCTTTTGCCCCTTCGTCAGATGCCGTCTGGCTTCGTTCGACGATGCTACCTTCCATGGGTCGAGATCGGAGGTCTCAATCTGGTCTTCGGATATTGGGATTCCAAGCACATGCAGTGCGCACAGCCGACATCTGCCGTCCAAGAGGACGCCGTCACGGTTGATCCGAACGGGATCGAGCAGGCCAACGGTTGCAATCGAGATGACCTCGGTGGAGGGTTGTCTCGGCGTTGTCGAATCGGGCGGTCCGGCGGCCATCCTTCCGCACCTTGCCTTGTCAAAACGAAAGCTACACGCCGTTCGCGTCGAGCGTCCGGTCATCAAGCGATCTGTCTGCTTGATTCGTCGCAATTCGATGGGTGAGAGCCGCGCATCCGAAGCATTTTCGGGGTTGGTCAGAAAAGCGACCGTCGATATCAGCTAATCACCAATCGTCGTCAGTGGAATGCGCGGCGAGCTTGGGTGAGCACCATGCGAAGTTCGATCACGGTGCGGTATCGGGGGGCGTTCCTGAACTGGATGAACTGCTCGGCGGTGGATTGCAACGTGGAACCAGCACATTGATCATCGGCGCGGCGGGTAGGGCGTCATTGAGGAAATCTTGTCGTGGTTCAGAGACTCGGGCCGAAGCGATTATTTCCCTTCTTTCCGTGATGAAGATGGTCCGTTTTGCCCGTGCTTCGAGCTCAGTAGAAGTGGCCCCAAACGCTAAGCATTTGTGCTCATTAGAGCGAACTTGAAACTCGTGCTCGTTGGCAAGTCGACGAACCATCTCAATGAATCTTTGGTAGATCGCTTGTCGAAGTTGTACAGTCGATCGATTCGAGAATCAGCCAATCGAGTGGGGTAATTCGGCCACGGCCGTCGTTGGATTGCTTCTTTCAAGCTCGAGTTCCCACATCATGTTCGATACTTAGGATTTCACGATGAAGAAGATTATTCTGGCTGCACTGGCTCTGTTCGTCTTGCCCGCAACAGTGCAAGCGGACCATCACAACGAAGCCGCTAAGAAGAACATTGTTGAGACCGCGGTTTCGGCGAAGTTCAACACGCTGGTCGCCGCGGTGAAGGCAGGCGGTTTGGTGGAAACACTGAGTGGTGAAGGCCCATTCACGGTGTTTGCCCCGACTGACGAAGCATTTGAAAAGCTGCCCGAAGGCACACTGCAAAGCCTACTGAAACCAGAAAACAAAGATCAGTTGGTTGCGATCTTGAAGTACCACGTCGTATCGGGAAAGGTGCCCGCAAAGACCGTTGTGACTCTGGAATCAGCTGAAACCTTGGGCGGAGAAGTCAGCATCGAAGTCAAGGACGGAACCGTAATGCTGAACGACAAAACCAAGGTCGTGAAAACGGACGTGATGACCAGCAACGGCATCATCCACGTGATTGACTCGGTCCTCTTGCCGCCTAGCAAATAAGCTGTCACCGGTGCATGCAGCGGCCACGAATTGAAACTCAAGTAGCTCGTCGAAAACGGCGGGCTATTTTTGTTTGTGCCACAAGTAAGCAGGTTGAACGCCAGGAGTAACCGACGCTACTTCACCAAAGGGTTCCGTCAGGCAGCATTTCATTTTTCACCTCTGCAACAAAGTCCTCCGTCTGAGCCGCTTATGATCACGGCTTCTACGTCGACGAACACCGTGTGCAAACTGCCAGCGAAAGCGGCCTACGAAAACGTGCCGGGGCCAAGAAAGGTGAAGCCTACGGCATGCGGGCAACGCCATCAGCAAAATACCGCCTAGCTGAGATGCCCCGAACAGAAGACGCGAAAGTCACTGCGGAAAACCGCAGGGCGATTGCGAGTTTTTTCGGCGAGCCGTATTGCGTCACGGAAGAACCGGGCTTTTCATTCGGACTGCTTCCAGCCTGCTAGACACTTTTCCTCGCAATAAATGGTGACCCGGCGGGAGCTATTCCGGTTCCCGCCGGGTCTCGCTGGCGAGGGGCACTCAGCCAGCGGGGCACGCTAGTTTTAAGCTCGGTCCTAGGCCTAGGGAAATCCCCCATGCAGTCAGACCGGAATCAAGTCGATAGCACCAACAGCGGCATCGCCGACTTGGTACTTGACTTGGGGCACAAACGGGCAGTTACTGAGTCGGCGTTGCCTTTTCAAGTGGAGCAGCAACACGATATTTGCATTGGCGACTGAGTGGTCTGATGCCGCCTAGGTTGGAGTAGATAGCCTCACAAACTATTTCGTCCGAGCCCTCCGCCGATGTGAATCCTTGCGGTCAGATTCGACCGATCTTCACATCGCCAGCGAGTCGGCCGGACGCTCGAAACCGACAATCGCATTCGCAAAGCAATCGTTGGATGTCGGGGAATCTTCCGCACTTCGGCATTGTGATCGGGCATTACCCGACAAAAACACGAACTGGAGCGGTGCTCAATTTACGCAATGATTTTTCGGTGCATGGGTGATTCTGTACCCCATGATATGAGTGGGGCAGATGCCAATCCGGTGTACTGGAAGGGGCAATCCAGGCACCGGAAAGGCACCGCTCGTGAAAATGTGCGAACCTTGGCTTAATGAGAAGCCCTTGTGCGGGCAGACATCAAACCAATTGCCTTCGTGCTCGAGACACGATAGCAACACGCAACCCCTGTCAACCGCTCGACGACGTCTTCGAGACGCTGCGGCCGACGGTCGTACTTCATCTTCACATCGAGACGAAACGCTTGAAGTTCGGACCGCCAATGGGTATCGCGGATGGCATGCGTGGAATCGTTGGCGGCCACCTGCAAATCTGCCCCGGTGAGTGGCCCGAGCTCAGTTGCCACCAAGAGGACCCTAGCGCCGTGAGACGGTGGCCAACGTGTCGCATCAACCCAAAATGGAACCAGACTCCTGCCGTTGGCCATCGCGAAGATGATCGAAAAGGAAAGTCGCGACCGGAATGCCTCGGGTTTTTCATCTCAAGCGGCAGAGTGATTCGCACACGATGCGATGCAAAGAGACCAAGCTGTTCGCCTTGCTTCTCTCTAGCGTGAACTCATAATCTGGACATTGGTTCGCAGCCAACTGAGCCGACTCGTTGTCGCAAGGCTCTGGGCCGACAAGGCATGATCATGGGCATGCGAATGACAACTTACTGACGTCCGATCTGGAAGAAGCAACTTTCCTTGAAATCACGAGGAAGAAGTGAGCGAGTCTGAATAGTGGCAACGGACGTCTGAACGGGGCAATGTCAGGATACTGTTGGATCCGTTCATTTGTGGATTGACTATGCCGATGCCAGTCTTCAATCGCCCGGCATCGATACAAGCTTGCAGTAGCTCGGTTGTTCTTAGACCGCACCCGCGTGGCGAACAAGTTGGTTGGCAAACGACCGATGACATTTGATGGATGCAGAGTCGATTGCGAGGTGCATCCTCCGCCGCGTTCGTGGCATAGGGTTTGCTCGGGTGGAGGCAAATTAGCGGCCGATCGGACTCGGTCCGCGATCTCGTTGGGTGACCGATGAGATTCAACTCGGCCGTCAACTTCAATCTCGGGATATCCTTTGCTTCAGTACTGGTACAAAAACGCGGTCCTCTACAACTTGGATGTTGAAACGTTCCAGGACAGCAACGATGACGGCATCGGCGACTTCGTCGGATTGACTCAGCGGTTGGACTACCTCGCTGGCCTTGGTGTTACCTGCCTTTGGTTGGCTCCTTTCTATCCGACGCCAAATCGCGACAACGGTTACGACGTGGAGGACTACTACGACGTCGATCCGCGGTTGGGTGACCTGGGTGACTTCGTCGATTTCATTCGGGCGGCGCAACAGCGTGGCATCCGAGTAATCATTGATTTGGTCGTCAATCACACGTCGATCAATCACCCCTGGTTTCAGTCATCCCGATCGAGTGAGGATTCACCGTACCGTGACTACTACATTTGGAAGAAAAACAAGCCGGAGAACGCGGACGGCTTCCTGGTGTTTCCTGGATATCAAGAGACGACCTGGACGTACGACCGCAAGCGAAAGGAATATTACTTCCACCGCTTTTACGAACACCAAGCTGAACTGAACATCGGTAACCCGGAGGTTCGCGACGAGATTCGCAAGATCATGGCGTTCTGGCTGCAGCTTGGTGTGTCAGGGTTTCGCGTCGACGCGGTTCCGTTTCTCATCGAGCTGAAGCACATGGACAGTGCCAACGTGGATCAACCGTACGAGTACCTGCGTGAGTTCCGTGACTATCTCAGTTGGGTCAAGGGCGATGCGATTCTGCTGGCCGAAGCCAACGTCGGAATGGAGGAAGTGCCGAAGTACTACGGCAACGGCGACAAACTGCACATGATGTTTAATTTCATGTTGAACCAGCACTTGATGTATTCGCTGATGTCGGGCAATGCGATGACGGTACGAGAAGGCATGTATCAGCCGCCACCGATCCCTGACAATTGCCAGTGGGCAAACTTCCTGCGAAACCATGACGAATTCCCGGTGGGCCGCCTGAGTAAATCCCAGCAGGAAGAGATGTACGAAGCTTGGGCTCCGGACGAAAACATGCGAATATACGATCGCGGGATTCGCCGACGACTTGCACCGATGCTTGAGGGCAACCTGCGACAGCTTAAGCTTTCACACAGCTTGCTGATGACGATGCCTGGCACTCCGGTGCTGCGTTACGGCGAGGAAATCGGCATGGGCGAAGACTTGTCGCTGGACGAACGGAACACGACTCGCACACCAATGCAGTGGCAGAGCGACAAAGGTGGTGGATTCACCAAGGCTGACCGCAGCGACATGGTGCGTCCTATTATTCACCGCGGTGAATTTTCGTACAAAAAGGTAAACGTCACTGATCAACAGCGTGACTCTGAATCGTTGCTCAGTGTCACCGAGCACATGATCCGCGTCCGCAAAGAAAACCCGGCGTTTGGATACGGCAAGTGGTCGATCGTTGAAACGGGGAATACCGAGGTACTGGCGCATCGCTTGGATTGGCGGGACAAGACCGTCGTGGCCGTTCATAACTTTGGGCAATCATCGCTGAGCATCGAGCTGGATTTGCCAGTCGATCTGAAGAAGCAAATGTCCGAGATGTTGTCTGACGCCGATTACGAAACAATCAACAACACCGATGGCGAAATCGATATCGAGGGGTACGGCTACCGTTGGTTCCAAATCGATGGAGGCTCATCATGAATCTCCCACTACGACACGTCGACTTCTCTGAAGACTCGCTCCAGCGACAGCAGCAATTGGTATCTCGCGAATGGTTGTTAACGGCTGGAAACGGAAGCTACTCGATGGGGAGTCTGGGGTTCGTGCCCACACGACGGCATCATGGTTTGCTGGTCGCCAACTTGCCCGCACCGCTCGGGCGAACGATGTCATTGATCCAACTACGAGAAGAGGTGGTTGGTGCCGACGGTGAAGTGATCGGTCGCCTGTGGGGGAAGGAGTCCGTCGAGCACGGTCTTCAGATACACGGCGACTCGGCTTTGGAAAGCTTCCGGCTTGAGGGTGGTCTCCCGGTATGGCAATACCGGATCGGTTCGATTGCCATTGAGAAAGCATTGGTGCTACCTCATGGGAGTTCAACCGCCTGTGTTCGCTATCGTCTTGACTTAGGCTCAGACCCCAGCGAAACGTTGACACTCCGCCTGAGGCCGATGGTTCAGTTTCGTGGGCACAACGATTCCGTCGACACGCCATGTGAAGCGAGCTGCCGTTCCGTCGAGCTTGATCGGTCGTACGAGGTATCCGCTGAACGATGTGCTACTCCGTTGCGAATTCGTTTTAATGGTTGTGAACCATCCTACGTTTGCGATCCAGTGTCTGATCCTGGCTGCTTTTACCGTGTTGAACAATCACGTGGCTATGACCACATGGGAACGTTGCACAGTGATGGCTTTTTCAATCTGGACGTTGCGAAAGCCACCGAAATCTTGGTGACCGCTTCGATGGATCCTTGGGACGATGTCGATCGCCTGCTAACGTCAGATGTGTTCGAAACAGAGCGTCACCGTCGTCTCAGCTTGCTCGAGCAAGCGACATCCTGCAAAATCGACAGCCAGACCTTCGACGACGTCACATCGGAATTGATATTGGCGGCGGATCAGTTCGTGATCGCTCCTGCCCCTCGCCAAGCCGACCGTCCCGATAGTGACCCGCGAACCGAGGAGCCAGTACGGCGAAGCATCATCGCAGGGTACCCTTGGTTCACCGATTGGGGCCGCGATACGATGATCAGTCTGCCAGGATTGACTTTGGCGACGGGGCGATTCGACGATGCCAAAAGCATTTTGTTGACGTTTGCCGATTACGTGCGTGATGGATTGATCCCGAACTTGTTCCCCGAGGGTGGCCAAGAAGGGATGTACCACACCGCTGACGCCACGCTGTGGTTCTTCCAGGCAATCGCAGAATATCAACGAGCGACTGGTGACGATGAACTCGTCCAACAGCTCCTGCCGAAACTCTCGCAGATCGTCGACGCTCATCGAACTGGCACACGGTTTGGCATCCGAGTCGACCCAAGTGATGGCTTGCTCATCCAGGGCGAGGAAGGTGTCCAACTGACATGGATGGACGCCAAAGCCGGCGACTGGGTTGTGACACCTCGACGCGGCAAAGCGGTTGAGATCAATGCGCTTTGGTACAACGCAATCAAACTCCATTCAGAATGGCTTCGTCAATTCGGTTCATCAGATCAACTTGATTCGATTGGTGACCAAGTGGATCAGACCTACCGCTCGTTCAATGAACGATTTTGGTTCGCCGAGGGCAACCATTTATTTGACATCGTCGACGGCGAGTGCGGCGATGACGCATCGCTACGGCCGAATCAGTTGTTTGCACTTTCGTTGACTCATCCAGTACTCGGTCGAAAGCACTGGGATGACGTCATCGATTCTTGCGTCGAACACTTGTTGACGCCTTTGGGATTGAGATCGCTCGCGATGTCGTCACCGGATTATCACGGCGTCTACCATGGTGACGTTGTCAAACGGGATGCCGCCTACCACCAAGGCACGGTGTGGTCGTGGTTGATTGGGCCAATGGTCAGAGCATGGTGCCGAGCGAATCCTGATAGCGGCAACGTAGCTGCTGACTGGCTTGTCGGACTGGAAGAGCACTTGGGCGAAAGTTGCATCGGACAATTGAGCGAAATCTTCGAAGGCAATGCTCCGCACGCAGCAAAGGGGTGCAACGCCCAGGCTTGGTCGATCGGTGAGATGTTGATCGCCAAGCAGTTGGTTGCCAGACAGTCCGCCAACAACGCTTGACGTGAGACATTGATCGAGCCAAGCATTGCATAACAAAAAGGCGGTGGCGGTCGTTGTATGGGGATGCTTGTCTTCCGCGTACTTTTTGTGTCATCAACGATGCAGCACTGCTGTGAATCACGATGGAAAGCGTCATTGTGGTGAGAACAATTCCAGCTAGTCGTTTCGCAATGGGATCCATCTGTCCATGCCTGCTCACGCAGCTTTGGTGGTGTACCGATCCAATTTCGTGACGGCCTTTCATTCTCGGTGCGAGTGGCGCACCGGTTGGCTGGAATAACTCGATGCTCAGATTCGTCGGGTCTATTCCAGTTCGATCACCACTGTTTCGATCTGAGCAGAAAACTTGAACGGTGCTTGATAGGCGTCCGTCACAGGCTGGCCACTGTCTTCGCCGATGCCAAAGGTATCGATCCCGAAGCGAGCAGCTACGGTCGCCTCCATTTCGCCCATGGCAACCGTTTCGCCGTTGACCTTCAGAGCGATCTTGGCGTCTTTGCCCACCTCTCCTTTGGCTCCCTGATAGTCGAAGTCCACTTCGATCGTTGCGTCACCAACTGGAACTGGCGATTGTCCTTTCAACACCGTGTGCTCTTCAAAGAAGTTGTAGTCGAATACCGGTACGCCCTTCTCGAGGTAAAGCGTTATCCCCGCCGCGACTCCGCCGAAACCCATGATCACGCCTTCGGTGCTTTCTCCCTTCGTCTTGATGTTCGCGGTAAGCGTCCAGCTTCTGTTCTTCATCGGAGGCGCTGCAGGTTCGGCAATTCGCGTTGCGCCGGGATAGTATGTATAAGTCGACGAATCTTCGTCGGCACCAGGTACCGGCGGTTTGGGCGTAGCAAGTCTCGCTGCACCGCGATCGTCCAACGGGTAGACATCGTGTTTCTCCGCTGCCGCGTCGAACTTGCGCTTCATTTCCGCCAGCTTCTCGGGCATTTTGCTCGCGAGGTCGTTCGCCTCGGAGAAATCCTTTTCCAGATTGTAAAGTTCCCATTGGTCTTTGTCCCAGTTCCCTGGGGCGAGGTCTTGTCGCCAAGGACGGGTGTGCTGCGCGTTCGCCTTCCAACCTTCTTCGTAGATCGATCGGTTGCTGAGCACTTCGAAGTACTGTTCGCTACGCCCTTCAAAATCAGGGTTGTTGAAGCTGTCGAGGAACGATTTTCCGGCCAACGGCTTTTGGTCAACACCGTTGACCGATTCCGGCATCGGAACTCCAGCAGCGTCAAGGATCGTTGGTACCACGTCGACCAAGTGCAAGAACGCATCACGCGGTTTGGAATCGTGCTCGATCTTCGCCGGCCATGAAACAACCATCGGGTTGCGAGTTCCACCGAGGTGCGAGGCGACTTGCTTCACCCATTGGAATGGTGTGTTACCGGCCCACGCCCAGCCAACTGGATAGTGCGGTTCCGTTTCCGGACCTCCCAGTTTGTCGAGGTTCTTCAAGACGTCATCTAGCTCAGTCGGCAAGCCGTTCAAATTTTTGATCTCGTTGAGTGTCCCATCGGGGCCTCCCTCCGATGACGCGCCGTTGTCACCGACGATGTACATCACAAGCGTGTTCTTGGCATCGGGTAATTCCTTCACTGCATCTAGAAGCCGTCCAACTTCATGGTCCGTGAAGGCAAAGTACCCAGCGAAGTTTTCGAACAGAGCAGCGTAGACCTTTTTCTGTTCATCATTGAGGCTATCCCAAGCGGGGACCCAATCCGGCCGTGGCGTCAGTTCGGTGCCGTCGGGAATGATGCCCATCTCGAGCTGATTCTGGTAGACCAGTTCACGATACTTCTCCCATCCCATGTCGAACTTGCCCTTGAACGGTTCACGCCACTCGGCCGTCACATGGTGCGGGGCGTGCATGGCACCGGGGGCGAAGTACATGAAGAAAGGCTTCTCAGGCGCGACCGACTTGGAGAACTTCATTCTAGCGATCGCCTTGGCCGTCATGTCGGACATGAAGTGGTAGCCTTCTTCCGGAGTTTTGTCAGGCTCCACGGGCGTGGTATTTTCAAAGATGACGGGGTAGTACTGGTGCGTTTCGCCAGCGTTGAACCCGTAGAAGTATTCAAAACCCATTCCCGTCGGCCAGCGATCAAACGGACCGGCTACCGTGGTTTCCCAGTCCGGGGTGTTGTGATTCTTCCCGTACCACCACGTGTTGTAGCCGTTGCCTTTTAGAACTTCGCCAATGGTGGCCGTTGTCTTGGGAAGCATCGTGGAATAGTTGGGGTATCCAGTCGCCCATTCCATCAAAAACCGTTGCCGCACTCATGGTGGTTTCGTCCGGTCAATAAGGCAGCACGCGACGGTCCGCAGATTGCCGTCGTGTGGAATCTGTTGAACTTCAGACCTTCCGAAGCCAGCTTGTCGAGATTGGGAGTTGGAATCAGACCGCCGAATGTTGAGGTCTGACCGAAACCAACGTCATCCAGGAGAATGACAATAACATTTGGCGCATCCTCCGGAGCTTTGACAGGTTGCGGCCAATCTGGCTGGCTTTGTTTGTATGTATTCCCGAGTTCGCCCTCGAACGGCGACAACTCGATGGGCAGCCGACTCCGATCCGGCCAATCGCTCTCCTGCGCAGAGCCCAAAACTTGAATGAAAGTCAAAAAAACAATGGCTAGCAAATGACGCATGGATTGGGCCGTTTGGACTGGAGTTATGGAGTGCACAAAAACGATTGACCGGCAGAGACAGCAAACGAACGCTCAATACTTCTCAACAATGGGTGGCTTCCAGGTTCCTTCTGTGATTCCCTCTTTTCCCCAATAAGCTCGAAGGTAGAGGGAGAAAACGTCATCCGGAGCTGGCAACCAGTTGCTTTTTTTGTCAGCCCCTGGGCTTTTGCTACCGGCATAAAGCACTAGAGAACCGTCATCCCCGTATTTCAAGGTTTTGTTCTTGGTTCCCAGCGAGTATCGCTCAAGATCGTTGTCGTGAAAGAAGTGTTCCTTGTCGTACAGCGTCAGCGACCAGAATCCATTGACCGGCGGCAACTCGCCGGCGGCGAAATAGATTTTGTAGTTGTTATTGCCGTCGAGTTTTTGGCCTTCAGTCGTGAAGTCGGTGTAGAAGTACTGCGTTTCGTTGGGACGGTTGTCGAAAATGTTCGACCGCGATGTGCTCACACGGTTGTGATAGTCGACACCCCACTGTGCGTTGTTTTGCGAGCGATTCCAGTTGTTGCCTGCAGGCTTGCCGTTGTACTTCCAATTCAAAAAGTCAGCGATCATTTGCTCGTCCATCTCGACGGCCGTGTCGTGTAGCAACTGTTTGATTTTCGGCTCACGCTTGGCGACCGCCAACAGCGCACGAAATTGACTGTATAAAGCTTCTTCGCCAGGCTGCGGTGCAACCGTAGCGAGCACGATTTCCAGCTGATCGAAGTACTTTTGGGGCTTCACCCATTTCGTCTCGCCTCCCGAGGCCGCCTCGCCGAACGAAGGAGCATTTGACCAATCAACCACCTTCACCTCTCCGGTGTATTCACTTAGCGGGTACACGGAGATGTTATTGATGGCTGGCTGGATAGCTTCTCGATCTTCTTCCGTGTCGTCCATGAAAACCCTGGGGATGATGTTGGCGACATCGGTAGGGCTACGGAGGGCATCGACGAATCCTTCGGGTGTTCCGCCTTCGTAGTTGGGACCGGTCAGCAAGTAAAAACCCGGCTCGCTGTTGTACGGTTTGCCGAGGTGCCCGACTTGGTCCGTTCGCTGATCGTAGATCGCGTAAACCCAGAAGCGGTCGCCAAAGTCAGGCACCTGCAGGACAACGGGCTCCTTCCCAAGGTCCAAGAATCCCAGGCCGTAAACAACATCCTGATTGGGACACGCGACCGAACGCTGTCCAGGATTGATCCCGCATTATTCACCAA